>JAIDBM010000187.1 GCA_029056365.1 Muribaculaceae bacterium
GTGCCCAGCGCTGTGAGATACGCCGGAATTATGAGTTTCATGCACCGGAACGGATTCCGGCCTCCTATCCATCCGCCAATGAGATATTGAACGAAAAGCAGCATGAAGTGCAAGGCGAATATAACTCCGATAACCTTCAGGAAGGTGCTTACAATGGCGACTACCTGTCCGCTGTTGGTCATTTCGGCGAATATTCCGAATATATACAGCGGCAGAAGCGGCACTATCACACTGCGGATTACCGATACTATTACCTGACGGAAGTCGAGCAACACGTTCTTCAGATAGTCGGTGCTGAAGCTGGCCACTGTAAGTCCGAGTACAAAAGCCAGAACCAGAGCTGATGTGACAGTCATGAGAGGCTGCATCGTTATGGTGAAATAAGGCTCGAGATGCTGACTTGTCTCTATGGCCCCTATATATTGTTCGGGTTGAATCATGTGGGGGAAGAAGGTTACTCCCGTGAAATACGACAGTATGCCTGCTCCGAGGGTGGCCACATAGGCCAGCACTACGGTGAAAAGCAGCATGCGTCCCGCGCCTTTTCCAATCTCGACAATGGCAGGTGCCACCAGCCCCAGAATCAGCAGCGGTATGATGAATCCGAGAAACTGGCTGAAAAGTGCGTTGAAAGTTAGTGGAATACGTATGGCCCAGTCGGGCAGAATCCATCCGGCGCATACACCGGCGACAATGGCCGCGAGTATATAGCCGAGAAGGCCGATACGCTTGTAGAAGGGTTTGCGTTCAGTGGTATCAGATTTCATAAAAAAATAATTACAGGCACAAATATAGTCAATTCTTTCCGTTTCTACAAATCAACGGAAAGTCATGTGTGCATGGTATGTGCTGTCCGGACACCTGCAGTACCGGCCGCGTAATCGCCGTATTGTCGCAGAGTGCCCGGAAATGTGGTATAACAGCATGTGAAACAGTTGATTCAGACTGTCGGTCAGTCGTCATCGTGATGTTTGTGGTGCTTGTGATGCTTTTTGTATTTTTTATGCTTCTTATGTTTTTTATGATGTTTTTTGTGCTTCTTGTGGTGATGGTGCGAATCGTAGTCCCATCCGGCGCCGTAATAGGGGCCGTCGTGGCTGTCCATTCCGCCGTACATGTGCATGTGCGGTCCCGGTCCGCACGACCCGAGTATAATAAGAAACAGCGACAATGGCAGCAGTATTGATTTCCTTTTCATAACACGGAAAGTTAAAGTAAAGTATAAATTCAGAACATAATCGTGGTATGGAATGTTTAAAAATCACTAACTTTGTAAAAATATATAACCCGACAGCATCATGAAAGGACAATCTCTGATTTTGGCGGCCATACTGTTTCTCGTGGCCGGAGTGATACTGATTATCACATATCGAACAACCCGTACCGAGGGAATAGTAATAGTAGGCGGCATAATGTTCATAGTGAGCGGACTGCTCAATATTTCGGCGTATATGGCCGACCGTCCTACCCGTAAGGAAATAGAGAAAGACATAAGGGCAGGGCGAAAACCGCGCACACGTTCCAGTCTCAGCTCCGCGCTTACGTGGGTGAGTTCGGGCGCCGCCGTAATTCTCGGCTTATGCCTGCTGCTGTTCACATCCACCTTCGTGTCGCTGGTTCCGTTTGTATTCGCCCTGCTGATAACATTCAGTGCGCTGTATCAGTTTTATCTGCTGGCAATAGGCTGCCGTCCGCTCAGGCTGCCGTCGTGGCTGTTCGCCGTTCCGGTGCTTATGCTAGGTGCGGCCATATATGTATTCATACAGAAGCCGGGCAACGATGAGGGCGAACACATAATAATGCTTATAACGGGCATATCGTTTGTGGTGTTCGGACTCACAATGATTGTAGAAAGCATACTTATAGGCAGTGCGAACCGCAGGCTTATGAAGCAGCCCGAAGAGCCGTCGGCAACAGTGCCGACGCCCGGAGCAGCGAATGGCGACACAAAGCCTGTTATCGAGGCCCGACCGCTCGATGAGCACGAGTGACACAGCGAAAATAGCCGTTTTAGAGGTAAAAAAAGACTAAATTGGGCATGAACTGCAACTTTTTAGCCATAAAATTGCGGCTGTTTGAAAAAAAAATCCGATATTTGCAGACGCAAAAATCAGCGGCTCTGTGTGAGCGGCTGTTTTTCGCACGCTAAAAGCGCAATGCAAAACCAACCATTCATCAAAAATTATAACGAAAATGACTAAAGCCGACATCGTTAACGAAATCGCTAAATCAACCGGCATCGACAAGATGGCCGTACTCGAAACCGTAGAAAAATTCATGGACGTGGTTAAAGAATCACTCACACAGGGTGAAAATGTTTACCTGCGCGGATTCGGCAGCTTCATAATCAAGACCCGTTCGGAGAAAACTGCACGCAATATCTCAAAGAACACTACCATCATCATCCCCGCCCACAAGATCCCCGCGTTCAAGCCCGCAAAGATCTTCATGGAGCAGGTAAAAGCCTGATACAGGTAGTGGCATAGCCGGATTCTCCGGCACATTACTGAAAATAAACTGTAATATTAACCAATAAATCGCTTACAAAATGCCCAGCGGAAAAAAAAGAAAAGGCCACAAGATGGCTACTCACAAACGTAAAAAACGTCTGAGAAAGAACCGTCACAAGAAGAAATAATCAGGAGGATTGCGCAGGGCTGAACCTCCGTGATGCGGCGGCTCGTCCGAGACGGAATCTAATCGCTCATACGAAGAACAAACTTGGATCGGGGTCTCTCTCATTCGGGGAGTTATCCCCGGCTATGTTTGTTCTTTGTGTTTATGCGTCATCGCCCTGCTTTTATAATTGTGTAACAACCCCACCATTCAGCGACAAATGAAAAGTGAACTCATTGTAGATGTTTCCGCCAACGAGGTTTCCATAGCCCTGCTGGAGGACTCCAGGCTGGTTTCCCTGCAAAAGGAGGCCAGCAAGATGTCGTATGCTCTGTAACTTATACAAATCTCAGA
>JAIDBM010000188.1 GCA_029056365.1 Muribaculaceae bacterium
CTGTCGCCCGACACCATCAAGAAATACCGTCAGCGCATATTCGAGAAACTTGATGTGCGCAATATCTCCGAAGCCATCGTAGCAGCTACAAACAACAAGCTACTCTAAATTCTTGCACAGATAGAAACGAGGGAAGTGTTTTACCTCGCGCCCGACGGCGATGTTGGCTGCTATCCTTGCGCATATATGCGCTGCGGTTTTAAGTGCGGCATTGCTCGTTACGACGTTTCTGATGTCGGATAATGAATCACGCAACCACTCGCAACCATCTACATTCCAGAAAGCACAGTACCCGGTCATATATGTTGCCGCCCATTGCCGGAGGTCGGGTTTGCATAGCATATCCCGTTCATCATCGGGCATAACTACAATCGCACCGGCTCCATTTACAAAATCGAATGGCAGTATCAAAGGTATGTCTGTTACCTTTGACATACAGGAGCTACCTTCATTGACGTTCTCGGCAATAACATTGAAATTGCTTATCGCAGGCTGCTTATTAGAGGAAGATATTATTTGAATGGACTCAAAGCCCAACTGTTGAAGTTCGGCCTTGATGCTGTCAAAAAACTCACACCCTCCAACGACTGCAATCCGGCAGTCTGCAATCCGGCGTTTTTCTTCGCTTGTCATTGGTCCGTATTTAATGACGACTCATTATATTGATGTATTCTTGTAATGTACACATTCCCATAGAGGCTCTGCGTTCATCAACGTTTTCAGGTTCAAATATGGGAGCCGGTACAAATACACCATTTTCATCAATATTTCCCTGAGAACCATATAACTGCAATTTTCCGGACCAACAAGCAATCCTGTCCTGCATGACAGCTATAAGTTCGCCACGGATTATTCCTTTATGTGCAGCTTCTATAAATTTAGGCAGATATTTTTGTTGAAGTTCAAGAGAACTATGCTGTATAATAGCCCAAAGAACTTCATTCTCCTCTCCAAAATCCAGATTGTAGTTCTCCAATATGTCGCATACCCGTATAAGATTTATGCTGTCATTATGCCAAATCTCCCGGCCTATCTGCTGATGCAGAATGGTGTCTTGAGGATGTTCCTGCCAAGCGGTAACAATTCTGTTGCGAGGCTCCTGATCCAATTTGAGTATTTCTTTCAATTCAGCCCTTATGTCATTTGTTTTCCTGCGATATTCTATTTGCAATCCAGCTATGTAATTATCAAAGACAATATTTCTTCTACTATCAATCCAGTTAGCGATAATATCATCATAAGTATGGTCAAGGAGATTGCCTTTGCTCGTCCAATGCCACGGTTGAAAACCCATTGAAA
>JAIDBM010000189.1 GCA_029056365.1 Muribaculaceae bacterium
GCGCTGCCGAATCAGGAGTGTACTTGATGTACACGACTGATTCAAAGCGTGCAAGATGCAAAAAAGATGCAATCAAAGGGTAACTTTTCTCTCTGGAGTTTACATTTCTTGTCGAACTGATTTTGTAATTTGATTAATACTTTTGTTTCCTGATGCAGAGCCGTCTGTTATAAATACCTTCGCCTCGGCCATTCTTTGGCGCTTTTTTCCGTTCTCCTCAGTCACAGTGCAAAGGCACTGCTCCATCGGAGTCCGAAAAAAATAACTCAAAGACTGACCGCCCTGGCGCTAACATTTATTGTCGAACCGGCTCTTAGCATAAATTTACACTACATCGCAAATATAAATCATTTCGCTCGCACACACCCGCAATACAGCGTTAAAATAAGTTAACGCTGTATTTTTACCAGAATAAAACACCAGCACCGCTCCAAATTATTATATGGAGCGGTGCTGGGAATATATTGTTTGTCCGTGCCTATCTGAGGCGGTCCATCGACCGGAGGAGCTTATAGTCTTTTTTCATGCTCCGGTAGGCGGCCAGAGCGAATATCAGAGACGCACCCAAGAGCAATATGCCTCCGAACCAGTAGAATTCAGCACCGGGCCACTGGTTATACAGCACGAAAACACTGGCTACTATACTTGCCGCGATAAGCATCATGCACATAAGGGTCACCTTCATCTGCTGTCGCAGGTTCCTGTACAGGAATATTGTGATTACAAGCAGCACCGCAATGAGGATATTTACAATCAGCAGCACGGGAGCCTCGCAGATAAAATGTTTCACGGCATCAGCCTCGGCTCCGGCCGCCGCCTCCACCGCCACAGGAGTAAGACAGAACACGCCCACCAATATGGCGGCAATCAACAGCAGTAATGTTTGAATTCTTTGAATTACCATATTCTATGATTTAAATTTAATTGACATACATCAGAAACGGCTGTACAGAAGAGCATCGATCATCAAGGGCATTTCAGTCAGGTCAACTCCCATTTTTTCAAGGTCGCCGGAATCGGCCCTAATATCGTCTACAACTTTCTTTACATCGCCTTTGCCCTGCTCGATAGCCAGCAGATAGTAGTTTATGGCATCGCCTATGTTTCGCTCGGCCCATTCCAGGTGCCCCATGTTCACATAATCGTGCATATCGGCTCCTGATATCATTATCCGCCGGTATGTGTCTCTGGCTCCGTTGTAATCGCCGCTGAGCATCTGAGTCCACGCCATAGGCCTGAGGTGCTCGCTGCGGTCTTCATGCAGGAAATCGACTTTGAAGAAGCGGTTAAGAGCCTCGCGATAATCGTTGGCCGCAAGATAAGCGTATCCGGTCTGCAAAGCCACCGAAGCATCATCGGGCAACCGACGCTCGAGTTCGTTGTATGTGGCTATGGCACCTGCGATATCGCCCGTTTTCCGCTGCATGGCCGCCTTACGGCGCAACGACCATGTGTTTCCGGCATCCATGGTG
>JAIDBM010000019.1 GCA_029056365.1 Muribaculaceae bacterium
ACAGGGTGTAATTGTCGCTGTCTTTGTGATGTGTCTTTTTGTCGGCCCCACGGTAATAGCCATCGACATCGGAATTGAGAACCGGGGCGAACATGGTGTGATACAGCGATGTATAGAATTTCACAAGCATGTCATGACTGGTGCTTACCGCTTTTATGCGGCCAAGCTCGCTGTTCCAGTCGTCGTACGCCTCGGAACAAAGCCGGCCGAAATCCCAGTGGTTCATCTCGGCTTCGAGATTCCGTCGGGCCCCTTCGGCCGACACCGGTGAAAGAGCCACCTTAAGCAGAATCTGTTCGCCGTCGGAGGTCGTGAACGAAGCGCGTCCGTACAGACTGTCGGCATGAAGCGTGAAACTGTCGAAAGGACGCGAGAACTCGGCAGCGAAATAAACTTTCTGGTCGGGTGCCCATCCGCGCGAGAAGCGGTAGCCTTCGATGCGCCTGTCGCCGATGGCCTGCATATGAGTCTGTGTGGCGCGGTCCCAGCATCCGCCGTTGGCAAGGTCGAATACCACAGCGGCAGAATCGCTTTGTGGAAACGTGTAACGGTGCATGGCCGCACGTTTGGTCGCGGTCATTTCCGCAACAATTCCGTAACGTTCAAGTGGCACGGAATAATATCCGGGGCGTACTGTTTCATGCCGCCGGTCGGCATACGACCACAGACCGGACTCCGGAACATCAACCGAGCCGCGTGCATATGTTACATTTCCGGTCACAGGCATTACGGTGATGTCGAACAGATCGCCTATTCCGGTACCGGAAAAATGGGTGTGGGAGAATCCTATTACGGTTGAGTCGCTTTCGTGATAGCCCGAGCACCAGTCCCATTGCTGAGGAACAGATGTAGGGCCGGCCTGTACCATGCCGAATGGCCGGTTGGCTCCTACGAATACATGTCCGTGGCCTCCGGAGCCTATTCTGGGGTCGACATAGCTGCAATAGTCGGTCTGTGCGTTTGAATGTAAAAAGGACAGTGCTGCAGCGGCAGCGATAAAAACTTTCTTTTTCATGGTGTCAAATCTTGCGCTCATATGTTCCATATGGTATGTTATAGTCTGATGCCGATGCCAAGCATCAGATTCTGAGGTTCTTTGAAGGAACCTAAGCGATAGCCGGTGTTGATATATAGATTTTTAGTGATAAATGTCTTGAGAGTAAGAGACTGGTAGAAAGCCTTGTCGCCCTTCGGATTTACAATGTCGTAGCCGATACCCGCATTGACGGCGAATATGGGCATTGTCAGTTCGGCGTGTGCCGACAAACCCACACTGATCTGTCGGCCGAACGGGGGGCGCCGGAACTTAATCATGTCGGCGAAGGTGCCGTCGACCCAGTATGGAGCCAGGCCGGCGCTTTCGTCCCATTGAAAGTCGAGCGACGGTCCTACGGCAATCCATCTGTTAAGAGAACGCAGGGGCGAAAACTGAAAGCCTGCTACCCCGAATTTACCCGGGCATAGCTGCGGTTCCGCCGGGTTGCCGATTGAGACAGCACGCTTGCGCCAGGCTCCGTAAACCGTAATGTCGTAGAACCACCGTCCTTTGTCGGCTTCTTCGGTTAGGCTCCTGTCAGGAGCCGCGGCGGTTTCTGTCGGGGTATTGATGGCATAGGCAATTCCAATTGAAGCTCCGATGTGATTTACACCGCCGTTTGGCCACGATGTGTTGCCGTTGGAGTAGTGGTTGGCTGAAAGTCCGACCGACATCTTCCATCTGTCCGACAGGGTGTATTGCAGCTTTAAACCAAGTGCCATGTGTGCTGTTACGGATGTGCCTATCACCGCGTTGTCCGATGCTGTTTCCTGATTATAGTGCTTCCAGCCGAAAGCGGCACCGAACTGCCACTCGTAACCAAGGCTGAGACGATTGTTGAAGTACAGGAAAGGTGCCCCTTGATACACATAGGCCGATACAGGCGTTCCAAGTAGCCGGTTGGCGAAAAAAGTTGTGGTTCCCAGTCCGATACCTTGATACAGACCTTTATATAACAACCCCTCGCGGGTTGTTTTGTCAAAACTGAAATCAGCTCGGATGTTTACTGATAATGATGAGCTTATGTGCTTTCCCATTTCGTTGCCGCCATCCAGAAAACTGTTTGTTCCCGGCACCCATGCCGGTGAAAGTTCGGCACCGGCACGCCATAGCAGAGGTTGTGAGAAACCCGACGGGACAGAATCTGCCGCCACTGCCGCAATGGCAATTGTAAAAGTCAGAAGTATAGATGTTATTCTATTCATATGCAACGTTGTATTCAAAGCTTGTGGCATAAACTGAAGTAAAGCTGACAGGAACATCATAAGTAAGGTTTTGCACGCTGTTGTAGAATGTTATTTCAGCATCCTGCGTGGCCCGGGTATAGTACAATGTGTATGTTACTTTCGCTTTTGTATATGCAGGAACATCCACGGTGATTTTTGTATTCAGATACCGGCTCGGCGTGAAAGTCCGTTGTCGGCCCAGCACGATGTCATGATATTCATTCCAATACCATTCCGAGCCGTTGAATGTAAGCATCGGCATATCGACAGTCAGTCCGCGGGCCCAGAAGTCGGCGGGCATGGCCATGTCGGTGCATCTTGAATCGAGAAATGGCATTATTTCGATTTTCTGACTAAGAGAACTGTTGTTTGTCAGGCTTGTGGTGTGGGTAACCCGGTCAATGTCCTCATCAAGTTTCAGGTCGCCTCTTGGTGTCCAGAAAACAAACTGGAGATTCTCACCTTCTGAAATATTTACCTTGATGTTTTTTGTTTCGCCTGACTCATAGTCGAGCTGTAAAGAGAATTCGGTATCCGACGAAGCATTGTAGTTGCTCCGGATATATATCATGTCTCCGACGAATCCGATTGAGTACCATAGTTTAGGATTTTCATATACAATGCTGCCCAGTTCCGAGGCCGGACAGTCGGAGTCGGCTGGATTGCCGTTGGAGTCGTAGTAACTTATGTATTCCTTTTCGTCCGGACTATTATAGTTGATGCGGATTCGGGTCAGACCTTTTCTGGAGAACGCCGACGACCATTCTCCGCCATCTCCTTCAAGCATTATATCGGTGTATTCAGGCAAATCGGATACATCAGTAAATATATCATTGTTGCACGCTGAAACAAGAACGCAGAGGGCGATTGCCGCGATATGGATGATGTTATTCCTCATTGATTAGAGCCGATTCTTAGTTAATATATTGCAAATGTAGTGATAAATCCTGAGTTTTTGACCCCGGCAGAAAAAAAATCAAGGCGTCAGCCTTGATTTCCTCTTCATCTTCCTGTGTTTCAGAAAGTGATTTTACACATTATTTTCTATCGAACCGTCTCTTAGCTCAGTTAAGATATTACAGAATTCATGTTCGGTGAGTATTGTCTGAGATGGGTCGGATTTCCCCATTGTGTGATAGAGTTTCTTTTTGCCGGTAGCCGACAAGGCATCACGGAATTTCGGACACTGCTCATGCATGGCGAGAAAGGCACGCCGCACCAGAGTCTGAAACTGCTCGCCGTGTCTGTCGATGCATTCTCCTTTCCAATACACAGTCTGCGTCTCTATCCATTTCCATGTGCCTTTGCGCTTGGCCCGTACGCCATATAGGGCACATACTTTCAGTTGCTTTTCGGTGTCGGCGTGTTTTAGCGACTGCAGGAAACCTTCCATTCCTCCGCATTCAACGCCATCGAATACAAAGTGGTTTTCAGTGAAATTCGACAGTATCCCTGCCGGGCCGTATTCCTTAGAGGATATGTCAACCGCAAGGCCAAACCATGTCTGTACTTTAACGTATATCTTATATAGCGCTCTGTTGTTCATTTTTCTGATTTATTGATTATTTGCGATTGCCTTTACTGCTTCCTTGTGTACTTTGTCCAGTATATGTTCACTACGTTCTTTGTCGGTGTAGTAGCGGAACTTTGATATTATATTCGCCTGCTGGTCGATGAAGCCGAATATGTTCAGTTCCACATCGTCCGTCATGCCGAAGCCTTCATCATCTCTCCAGTAACGGCCATCGGGGATGAGCTGCCACTGAACTTCCGCAATGCCGTTCTCGAAGCGCCGGATAAACGACGGATACTGAAACGAATAGCATTGAAGTGTGGCGATGGCTTCTTCCGGGAGTCCCTTCATCGAGGCCCAGTCGATATGCTCCGCGTCAACAATAGCGAGCTGTTGGTCCGATGTCATCCATTCGTATGCGGTCTTCCGGTTGTGGTTGAGAAGAAAGCGAGGCTTCCACCATCCGAATATCACCTGGTTTACCACTTCCATGCCCTCGTCGAGTTTCTGTTTCCGATACTTTCCGGTGTCGTATCTGTCGGAATACAGTATGCGGTACATTTTTTCATCATAAGTGCCGGGTTCATCGGCCATGTTGCTTATTCGGTCGTATATGTTCATAATCGGGTGCTTTATATCATATATTATAACAGATGCCGGAACAGGCGAAAATCTATCAGCGTACCGGGTGCATCTTCCAGAGGTCGATCGATTCGATGCGATGATACAGGCGGTCGATGAATTCAAGGTTTATCGAATTTAACGATTCCGCTGTCTCCGGAGCTGACGACATGGCAATCTGCTCTCTCGTCTGTATCCATTTCTTTATCGCAGGTCGGATTTCATTCCACATCGGATGGTAATAGCCGCTTGCTTCAGCGCTATGATATTGATTCAGAATGCTGTCGATGTCGGCAGCTGTTTTCATGTTGTCTGCTGCGACAACAGAACCGGCCTTGCCGTTAAGAACGAGCCGTTCCCTTTTGAGCTGATCCTGCCGTTCTGAAAATATGTCCATAAGAGTTTCTTCATGGTCCATATACTTGCATTGGTACCAGTCGGTGTTTTCAAGCAGGAAATCCATATAGCAGGATAGGGCAGATACCAAATTGTGCCATGCCGTATATTCGGCCTCGTAGAGAGGATAATCCAGAATCATCTGTTCATACTCCCATGAAAGCTGCATGTTTGCCATACATCGCGACAACGACATGCAAAAGGTCATATCCTGGATGTTGACGGCCCCGGGAATTTCAAGAATCGACTCCACTTCCGCTATTGCAGTTTTCTGATTTCCGTTGTATTCCTTCAGAATGAAATGGCGCATGGCCTTTGCAAAATTAAGGTCATTTGCAGGCGAACATTCTTCTCCCCACATATTGAGGATATGTTCAAGGAGTCTGTAGGCAGCAGGGTTGAGATCCATCATCTCCTTCAGACATCCGTCGTGGGGTTTCTCCGATACGGCTTCTCCGATACTGATAAATTCAGATACCGGCATTGCGGCACTGCTGAAGAACGGAATCAGCTCTACAGTGTATTCATCAATGGCTGTTTCTGTCAGTTTCAATGTGCTGAAGTGCCGGCCCTCCCTGTTATACAGCTTATAGTTGAATCGGTCGACGGAAATGATTGAGTCAATCGGAAAGTATGCATCCTCTTTATAGATATATTTCCTGGTCTTCAAATCAACGATGGCGTATCCGTGTGAACCGGAATGATGTCTGTCGGCACTTTTATATGGAAATACAATGTTTTTTATCGAATCGGTGAATACTATCCGGCTATAATCATAGCCGGAGATAAGGCTGTCGCCATACGATAAGGCGAGCAGTCCGGGCGTATTGTCGGGGTCTTGTTCAGCATGGACACCAAAACCGAGGTCATGGCGGTTGCCATCGGCGCATGATGCCATACCGAGGGCCAGGGCCATCGCAGCAATATTCAAGATAAGACTATGGTTTCTCATGGCTTGTAGAAATTTTAATTACATTCGGTTCCATTGCCGTCACCGGCTATCAGATTCATAAACGTATGTAGCCCTTTGCTGGCACCTTCCTGAATGTAGGTGCAGCTGTGCGAACATTCATCGGGAAGCGGCACCAACTCCGGATTGATAATCACCAGCCGACATTTATCAGGAATGGCGGCGAGTAATGCCGCGGCAGGATATACAAGCATAGTGGAACCGACAACCACAAACCAGTCGGCCTGTCTGGTAGCCTTCAAGGCTTCGCGCCACAGCCCGCTGTCGATATCCTCATCGAAGTAAATCACGTATGGCCGAAGTTGGGAACCGTCAGGAGCCTTGTCGCCCAGACGTATGTCGGGATTGGCTCGGTCGACAGGATAAAACAACGACGGGTTGGCGGAAGATGCGTTCTTCAGCGCTTCGCCGTGGAGGTATATTACATTGGTCGAGCCGGCCCGTGTATGATAGTCATCACCGTTTTGAGTTATGACAGTGACATTGCAGTCCGATTCAAGAGCGGCTATAATCCGGTGTCCGTCGTTAGGCTCATGCTCCAGTATTGCCCGGCGCATGGGATTGAAAAAATCGAGCATGGCCTGTCGGCGTTGCTTCACATCTTTGCGTTTCCGCCCGTACCATGATTTCAGAGTCGCCACTTTCTCGTAGTCGATTTCGTTCCATATGCCGCCCTCGCCGCGAAAAGTGGGCAGGCCACTTTCACGGCTCATGCCGGCACCGGTGAAAAACACTAT
>JAIDBM010000190.1 GCA_029056365.1 Muribaculaceae bacterium
GTACAATCTCGATCCGCGCGTGGCACAGCATCCCCACGAACTTATAACCTACGGCGGAAACGGCGCCGTTTTCCAGAACTGGGCTCAGTATCTGCTCACCATGCAGTACCTCAGTGAAATGACCGACGAGCAGACTCTGGTTATGTATTCGGGCCATCCGCTCGGACTGTTCCCCTCACACCGCGAAGCTCCGCGTGTGGTGGTAACCAACGGCATGGTGATACCCAACCATTCGAGTCCGGACGACTGGGAACGGATGAATGCCCTGGGCGTGAGCCAGTACGGGCAGATGACCGCCGGCTCGTATATGTACATAGGCCCGCAGGGCATCGTACACGGCACCACAATAACAGTGCTCAACGCCGGACGCAAACGCCTTGCCGAAGGCAAAACCGATCTCGGAGGCATGCTCTTCGTGTCGGCCGGACTCGGCGGTATGTCGGGAGCTCAGCCCAAGGCCGGCAACATTGCAGGGGTAGTAAGCATTGTGGCCGAAATAAATCCGAAAGCGGCCAGAAAACGGCTTGAGCAAGGCTGGGTAGACGAACTCTACACCGACCTCGACGCACTCATAAAACGTGCCGGAGAAGCACGCGCCGAAGGCAAGGCCCTGTCGCTGGCCTATGAAGGAAACGTGGTGGACCTCTGGGAACGCCTCGCCGACGAAGGAATAAAAGTTGACCTCGGCAGCGACCAGACTTCGCTCCACAACCCATGGGCAGGCGGCTACTACCCCGCCGGACTCTCGCTCGAGGAATCCAACACAATGATGGCCGAAGACCCCGAACTGTTCAAAACCAAGGTACAGGAATCGCTCCACCGCCACGTAAACGCCATAAACCGTCTGAGCGAACGCGGAATGTATTTCTTCGACTACGGCAACGCCTTCCTGCTGGAAGCATCGCGTGCCGGTGCCGATGTAATGAAAGCCGACGGCACGTTCCGCTATCCGTCGTATGTGCAGGACATAATGGGTCCGAGCTTCTTCGACTACGGTTTCGGCCCATTCCGCTGGGTATGCACATCGGGCAAAGCCGAGGACCTCGCAAAAACCGACGAACTCGCGGCCAAAGTGCTTGAAGACATGGCTGCCGAGGCACCCGAAGAAATCAAAGGACAGCTGCTCGACAACCTGCTGTGGATACGTCAGGCCGGCGAAAACAAGCTTGTGGTCGGAAGCCAGGCCCGGATTCTGTATGCCGACTCCGAAGGACGCACCCGCATAGCGCTGGCGTTCAACGAAGCCATTGCACGTGGCGAAATCAGCGCTCCGGTAGTACTGGGACGCGACCACCACGATGTGTCCGGCACCGACTCGCCCTACCGCGAGACATCGAACATATACGACGGCTCGCAGTTCTGCGCCGACATGGCCGTACACAACGTGATAGGCGACTCGTTCCGCGGCGCCACATGGGTGTCGATACACAACGGCGGCGGAGTCGGCTGGGGCGAGGTGATAAACGGCGGCTTCGGCATGGTTATCGACGGAAGCCCCGAAGCAGCCGAACGTATCCGCCGCATGCTGTTCTGGGATGTGAACAACGGCATCGCACGACGCAGCTGGGCACGCAACGAAGGCGCCCTGTCGGCAATACGCCGCGAAATGGAGCGTACGCCCGATCTGCGGGTGACAATTCCCAATTTCGCCGACGATGAACTAATTAACTCAGAATTCTAAAACATGCACCAGATATCATCAGCTCATCTCTCGATAGAGCGCATCGGCGAGATTCTCGCCGCAAACGAAAAAATCGAACTCAGCGCGGAAGCTGTGGAACGAATCGAACGCTGCCGCAAATATCTTGACGAAAAAATCAAACAGTGCGACCGCCCGATCTACGGCATCACCACCGGCTTCGGATCGCTCTGCAACATATCAATAGGCGAGCAGGACCTTTCAACCCTGCAAAAAAACCTGGTAATGTCGCATGCCTGCGGCTGCGGCGACACAATCGACCCTGAAATAGTGCGCATAATGCTGCTCACCAAGGTAATGTCGTTGAGCTTCGGGAACTCCGGAGTGTGTCTCACAACCGTACAGCGTCTTGTCGACTTCTTCAATCTCGGCATCCTGCCGGTAGTATACAGCCTCGGTTCGCTGGGAGCCAGCGGCGACCTGTCGCCTCTGGCAAACCTGTGCCTGCCACTGCTCGGTCTTGGCGAAGTTATCTACAACGGACAGCGCCGTCCGGCTGCCGAAGTTCTGGCTGAATGCGGTCTGAAACCGCTTGAGCTTACTTCGAAAGAAGGTCTCGCACTGCTCAACGGCACACAGTTCATGTCGTCGCACGCCGTATTCGCTATCCTCAAGGCCCGCCGTCTGAGTCGTCTGGCCGATAAAATCGGAGCACTGAGCCTCGATGCATTCGACGGCTGCATCGATGCCTTCGGCGATGAAGTGAACGCGGTACGCCCGCATCCCGGTCAACTCCAGACTGCCCGCGCGGTGCGCGGACACCTTGCCGGCAGCGAACTCATCAGCCGTCCGAAGCAGTATGTGCAGGACCCCTACTCCTTCCGCTGCATGCCCCAGGTACACGGCGCGTTCAAAGACACTCTGGAGTATGTCAGCCGGGTAATCGAAATAGAAATAAACTCTCCCACCGACAACCCGACCATATTCCCCGACGAAGACATCATTGTTTCGGCAGGCAATTTCCACGGAGAACCCATAGCCCTGCCGATGGACTTCCTCTGTCTGGCCCTGAGCGAGCTGTCGAGCATATCCGAACGGCGCATATACCGGCTCATCTCAGGCACACGCGGACTGCCCTCGTTCCTTGTGGCCCGCCCAGGCCTGAACAGCGGGTTCATGATACCGCAGTATGCCGCAGCCTCGATTGTCAACCAGTCGAAAGGCCTCTGCTGGCCCACAAGCTGCGATTCAATCCCGTCGTCGCAAGGCCAGGAAGACCATGTGTCGATGGGCGCGAATTCCGCCACCAAACTGGTGCGCGTAGCCGACAATACCGAACGTGTACTGGCCATCGAGCTGTTCAATGCCGCACAGGCCCTTGACCTGAGACGGCCTCTGCGCACCTCGCCCGAGCTTGAAGCTTGGGTAGAGGAATACCGCAAAGATGTGCCCTTTGTCGACAACGATACCGTGATGTACACCCTTATCGATAAGTCAATCAACTTCATCCGCAACCATGCTGATTAAGAACATATCGCTCCTTGCAGGACTCAACCCCGGCGGCCTGACACGCCGCCGGGGAAGTGAAATGTCGGAACTGCCGTCGATTGCCGGTGCATGGCTGCGCATAGCTCCCGACGGCACCGTAGACTCATACGGCCCCATGGACTCGCTTCCCGAGACATCCGAGGCCGAAGAAACAACCGATGCCGCCGGAGGCATTGTGATTCCGGCATTCTGCGACAGCCACAGCCATATCGTATATGCAGGCTCCCGCCACGGCGAGTTCGTCGACAAGATACACGGACTGAGCTACGAACAGATTGCAGCAAACGGCGGAGGAATACTCAACAGCGCCGACCGGCTGCACGAAACCTCTGAAGACGACCTCTTCGCCCAGAGTCTGGAACGTGCCCGCGAGGTGATGATGAAAGGAACCGCATGCCTTGAAATAAAAAGCGGCTACGGACTCACTTTGCCCGACGAACTGAAAATGCTGCGCGTGATTGCACGCATAGCACAAGTGCTGCCTTTAACAGTCCGGGCCACATTCTTAGGCGCACACGCCGTAGGACGCGCCTATGCCGGACGGCAGGGCGAATATGTAAGCCACATCATCAACGACATGCTTCCGGCTGTAGCGGCCGAAGGTCTTGCCGATTTCGTAGATGTGTTCTGCGACCGAGGCTTCTTCACCACTGACGAGACTGCCCGCATCATCGAAGCTGCGGCCCGGTACGGCATACGCCCGAAAATACACGCCAACGAACTTGATTTCAGCGGCGGAGTACAGACAGGGGTGCGGCACGGAGCACTTTCGACAGACCATCTCGAACGCATAGGCGATGAAGAAATATCGCTCCTTGCCCAAAGCGACACCGTGGCCACAATGCTGCCGGGAGCAAGCTTCTTCCTGGGAATGCCCTACGGCCCGGCCCGCCGCGCCATAGACGCCGGCGCCACTGTGGCCCTCGCATCGGACTACAACCCCGGCTCTTCACCGTCCGGCGACATGCGCACCGTATGGGCCCTCGGCTGCATAAAAATGAAGCTCACCCCCGAAGAAGCGCTGAACGCAGTTACAATCAACGGAGCCGCCGCCATGGACCTCGGAGCTTCGCACGGCAGCATTGCGGCAGGCCGGAAGGCCAATCTGATAATCACGCGGCCTATGCAGGCACTCGCCCAGATTCCATATCAGTACACCACTCCATGGATTTCAGAACTGATCATAAACGGAAAACGGATGATGGCTGTATGCCCCCGTGCAGTCGATATCGCGCCTTAGCTACGGCGTGTATCTGATGCATATATTCGTGCTCGGAATAATGTACCGTTGGCTGGCTCCCATGCTTTCAACGCCCGTATCCATAGCACTGACTGGCATATTGACATTCGCGATATGCTGCGTTGTATGCAAGGCTCTCAGCTATATTCCAGGGTCGAAATGGCTCATCGGATAGCAGCCACACTGTTGCCATAACACATCCCGTATAGTCGGCATGGCATATCCAGTATATGACACATGCGGCCATATGGGATTTTTTTACTAATTTTGCGCAAAAATCAGAACCAGCCTGACACATGACCGAACTTCATCAATTTCTTACCGATACAGAGGCCGAAAAACTGATATGCCTCGATGCCGAATTCGCCGACGGACGGTATATGCTTGAACTGTCGGTTTCCGACGCACGCGGAAAACTGATATACAACCAGCGGTTCCGGCCTGACAAGATTTCAGACTGGGGCACCGTGCCTCACGGAATAACACCGGCCATGGTGGCCGATGCGCCTCTTTTCAAACAATGTGTGCCGGAAATACAACGCATAATCGACAAGGCGGAGTATATCACGGGATTCGCACTTATAAACGACTTCCGCCGTCTGAGTTCCGAAGGCATATCCATAGCGCCGGATAAAAAAATCATTGAACTGAAAGACTGGTTCTGGACCCTGTACGGACGCGACAAAGGCTTCGATTACCAGAACGGAATCAGCAATCAGAGTGTAGCCACCGAACTTGGCATCGAAGTCGATGAAGAAAAACTGCACGGATCGGATTACGATATAGAACTGTCGCTGTCGTCGCTCAACCGTCTGCTGCAACATGCCTCGGCAATCCAGGCCCGCTCGCTCGACGAATTCTATGACGCCGTGACAGCCAGATTCCGCGTTTACAAAGAAGAATACGACCGTGAACAAAGCGCCGGATTCTGTTCCATCCAGCAGAAAGAAAACGGCTACTGGATCAAATTCAACAAAAAACGGCCTCGCGAAAGCGCCTCGCTCGTGGCCGTAATTGAAGTTGAAAGCCGCAAAGAGGCCATGCTGTATATGAGCAAGCTGTTTCTGAACCATATCGAAGAAGGCAGTTTTTTCATCGATAAACTCACTAAAGCCAAACTTCAGAAGTTCAAGGAATACAGCAACACATTCTCGGCCGAAGACCGCGAAGTACAATCAAAGCTGCTTAAACTGGCAAGCAAATTCTCGGCCTCCAGACAATAGGCTCCCAGGCAATAGGCCCGGGCCTGCTCTCAAGGCATATTCATGACCATATAACCATGAAAATATATCCTGACAAAGACAAGGCATTTCCTAACCCTGCGATTCCGAGCCTTTGCTACATAAAGAA
>JAIDBM010000191.1 GCA_029056365.1 Muribaculaceae bacterium
CAATTACACCCTGTTTTCGCTCTGGGACACATATCGTGCCGAAATGCCGCTCATGAGCATTATCCAGCCGGAGCGTTATCCTTTGTTCATCAACTCCATGCTCGACATAGCCGAACAGCAGGGGCGTCTGCCGGTGTGGTATTTCTGGGGCAACGAAACAAACTGCATGGTCGGAAATCCGGGCATTATAGCCGTGGCCGACGCCATAGTAAAAGGAACTCCTTCTGTAAATCCGCAACGGGCCTTCAAGGCCATGCTCTCCACTGCCGCAGACTCAGCACGCGGAGGCATGCTTCGTCAACGATACGGTTTTATTCCCGCCGACCTTATGAACGAGGCTATCGCCTACGACATGGAATACGCCATAGCCGATGCCGCCATAGCCAATGCCGCCGATGCCGCCGGCGACAACGCCACCGCTGCCGAATTCCGGCGCAGAAGCAGGTCGTGGCGCAATTACCTCGACCCTCAGACAGGGTTTGTTCGCGGACGCATGAGCGACGGCTCATGGCGTAGTCCGTTCGACCCGCGCTCAGCCAACCACAGGGCCGACGACTATTGCGAGGGCAACGCATGGCAATATACATGGCTTGTGCCACACGACCTTGACGGACTTATTGAATTCTATGGTTCGACAAAAGCCACTCTCAACCGACTCGACAGCCTTTTCACCACCAGTACGGAACTTACCGGCGATGACATATCGCCGGACATCAGCGGTCTGATAGGCCAGTACGCGCACGGAAACGAACCGGGGCACCACAACATCTATTTCTACACCATGCTCGGACGCAACGACAAGGCCGCAGAGCTGATCCGCCGTGTAGCCGACGAATTCTACACCACAGCTCCCGACGGACTTGCCGGAAATGAAGATGCCGGCCAAATGTCGGCCTGGTTTGTAATGTCGGCCATGGGCCTGTATGAGGTGGAACCGGCTTCCGGACGCTATTGGTTCGGAGTTCCGCTGCTCGACCGCGCCGACATAGCGGTGCCTGGCGGTGTTTTCACAATACGCGCCGAAAAGCTCGATGGACGTCCGTTCTCAAAAGTGACTCTTAACGGCAAGCCATACAAGCGGATGTATATCGACCATAACGACATTACCGCTGGCGGAGAGCTGGTGTTCGAATAAATCCGGTAATAAACAAAGAGATTCCGGCCCCAATCGGCCGGAATCTCTTTGTTTATATACCAATCAGTTGCGGAACGAAGGCATCTGGTCGCGACTCAGCATAAAGTCGCAGTTCCATGCATCATTCCAGAAATCAATATCGGCATTGTTATGGTTTGTACGGTTGAACTCTGCCGAGGATGTATCTCCGGTGATACTGTTGTCCCACCAAGGCATAAAGTAGTTCCAATACAAGCCTCTCGCCCATTGTTCAGACAGTTTCGGTATGTTACCGCACTCACATATAGCAATGAGCTTGCCCGGATAGTGTTCCTTCATGTAGTTATACCAGTATTCCATATCGGCCATCGATGAATTGTAGAAGTCGTATCCCACCACATCCACATATTCATCGCCGGGATACCAACGCATGGAGTCACCGCTGTTGTACACCCATATCAGATTAGTAAGTCCATGGTGATAGACCATGCGGTCGTACATCACTTTCCAGATTTCCACACAGGCCTCCGGACCATCAATGCCCCACCAGAACCACGACTTTTGCCAGCCGGCACCGTTGGTCTCCTCCTTCCAGTTGCCCTGCGCCTCGTGGAGCGGACGCCACAGAACAGGAATACGCTGTTCGGCCAGAGGCTTCATCCATACAGCCACGCGGTCGATATCTGCAATCATCTTCTTGTAGCCGTCGGATTCCGGATTGAAAATATCCGATGGTCTGAACGAAGTCTGACCAGGTTCGGAACCGGGGGTACACGACACATCGTATCCGTTATTGGCCAGCTGCTGCCAGTGCCACATAGCGCCTACAACGCCATTTTCATCGGCCCAGCTTGTAACCGGCAGCGGATCGCTATAATCAATCCAGCCGCCGGGCGATGAGAATACATCGTGGATAAAGTCATAGTTGTTAAGTGCGGGATAACGTCCGGTATGCCTGTAAACCCACATTGCCTCGCTCTGATTCCAGTTTATGCACGCGCTGACACCCGAAATCATCTTCCTGCCAGTATTCTCGTGCATGAATTCCATGAGGCAAGCGGCCTCAGGCGAGCGGCTCGAACTGCCTGACAGAGCCGACAGAACCAGAGAGTACTCTTCGGTGCTTGCCATGTCACGGCCGAATACGCTCAGAGCCGCAGGAGCGATACTGAATGTACAATTACCGTTCTGAGGCACTGTCACCTTGGCTTTCAGATACCGTGCCACTGTGTATGGATTCTCAACCTTTCCTCCGCTGAAAGTGATGCCGGCGGTATCAGCGATAACCACAGGCTGATTGAACTCCATGACTATTTCCACCATACCAGGCTGAAGTTTCTCTCCGGCACCGGGAGATACCGCGAGCAACTCAAGACGGTCGGGAAGAATCTGATCGCTTTCATTCTTATCGTTGTCGCACGCTGCCACATTCAAAGCGCAGACCGATGCGAGAACAATGTATTTAACAGATTTGATTTTCATATTTCAAAGATTTTATTGTGGTCCATCGGTATACGTAACCATGCTGATGAATGCTCCGACTCCGTCGATGCGCAGGCCGTTGTCCTTCATCAGCGCGAGCTGATCTTCATCAATCCGGAACGATGCATTGAACGGAAATACTCCCTTATTGTACTCCGAATCGGTCAAAGTCAGATATGCCACATCATTCCAGTTTGAAGTTACGCGCACCTGAGGCCAGTCCTGACCTTCCTCGAAAGCGGTGACGGTGATGCTGATATACTGTCCTGCCATGACATCGGCGAATTTGTCCTTGGAGATTTCAATGGCTGCGTCCCACGAAATCAGGAACGGCTCGGGAGTGAAATAAATCACATTGTCATCCGCTGGAATTTCTATTGTGGGGTCTCCGGTATGCTCCACAGACACTTTCGACAGTGTCGCTCCTGTTCCCACAAGGTAAAAACCTTCTTTGAAACCATCGACAATCGACAAGTCGTAAAGAATCTCAATCGAAACATCGAAAGGCATTTCCTTGCCCGAATAGTCCCAGAGTCCTGTGCCAGCCAGTTCGGCATCGCTTTTCGAACGAATGTAGCACGAAGGCCAGCCACCGGCATCGCCGATATGGCTGAAAGTAAGAATTATCTTGTCTCCGGCTATGATGTTGGCGCATTTCGAGCCATCGACAGCCGGAGCTGTCGAGCCGTCCCATGTCAGTTCGGCACTTCCTTCCCACAGCACCTCGGAGTAGCCTGAACCCGGCACATCGAATGTGCCGCTGATTATATTCAGTCTCCACAGGAAGCGTGGTTCGGATTCACCGCTCTTGTTGCCGTACACCTCCGAATTCTCATCGTTGCTGTCGGTACCCAGCATCTGGCTGCTGAGATTGTGTATCTGCACGTTGCCGTCCGGCAGGTTTACAATCTCGTACATGGCCTTCTCCGGGTAAGCCAGCGTGGTGGGGTCGAATACCCATATCATCCGCCAGTCGTTTTCATCACCTATTATAAGGAACTCGCCGGTGGCCTTGTTCTTAAGGAAGTAGGCGCCCGGCTCACCGTCTACGGGCAGGAACACAAACTCCTGGTCGCGGGAGCCGGTGGCGCTCATCACCCGTGGATATTCCTCGGCGCTGTTGCGGGTCAGATAACGTCCGGAGCCAACATGGTATATATTGCAGGTTACCGAGCCTGCCGGATCCTTGGAGGCTGCCAGCAGGTTGATTTCCTGACTCATAATCTCACTGCCGTCGATGGCTATCAGACGTATGGGAGCAAAACCTCCGGAAACACCTGTCGGCACACGCAGCTTGAGATGGCCAGATGACTTTCGCATGAACGACATGGCGTCCACCACGATATCACCGTCCTCGCCGGGGAATATTACTTTGGATATGCATTCCAGGTCTTCGCCCTTGAAGGTGAGCACTTCAAGTTCGCGTGCCTCATCGCCTGGCTCCATCGACCTTATCATCGGCACGGCCGGACGCATTGTCACCGCACTCTCGACAACGGCGTCACCGGTCACAAGACGCAGAGTACCCTCCGACACCGAGGCCGGAACCGTCACCCTGATCATATTCGATGTAACCACTTCGAAATTATCCACCCTGATATTTTCGGGAAATATGATCGCATCGACCTGCTGCAGGTTGGCTCCTGTAATTATCATCTCGCAGCCTTCCATTACCGCAGTGGGCGAGAAGGCCTTTATCTGCACGCCCTGCGGAATTTCTTCCTGCAAGTCGTCGCTGCAGCCACACAACACTCCGGAGAGTATCGCGGCAAGCATTATCCACAGATATGTTTTATACGTATTCATGTTTTAGAATTTATATGTTTACCAACCCGGATTCTGGGTGAGTTTGCCATTTTTCTGAATTTCGGAGAAGGGTATGGGGAAGAGATTGTATTTCTCATCCCACTTGCGTGGCAGCAGTTTGCGTCTCAGAACTATGTTGCCGTTGTCGAGCCGGTTTATTTCGGCTCCGCTGACCGCCGAGAAATACTCAGAGCCTTTTTTCCATCGGCGCACATCCCAGAAACGGTGGTCCTCAAAGGCAAACTCAGCCAAACGCTCACGCTCGTAACGGGCCAGAAAGTCGACCGGATTGCCGCTGAACAGAGGCATCTGCACATCGCTGCGACCACGCACCACATTAATGGCCTCATTGGCCGACATGCCGTAGCGCCCCTGCGCATCGGCGTTGCCGGTGAGGCGGTAGATACATTCGGCGTAATTAAGGTAGAACTCGGGCAGACGCATTATAATCCAGGCATGACGGAACGAGCTGTTGACGTTCGGAGTCAGGTCGGAGTGGCCGTCGACATACTTGCGCAGATAGTAGCCGGTGGGCGTGGCGTTTATCTTGGGTGACGCGTTGAAGCCGTTGGTGTAGCACTGGATTTCGCGCTGCTGGTTTGAGTTCAGCGGCCAGAAGTCGCCGTTCTTTACCACTGTCATGGCAAAGCGTGGGTCGAGACCTTCGTAGGGGCGTTCGGCCGTGATGTTTATTTCATCAGGGTGAACCTCGCCGAAGGTACGTCCGGCATTGTCGCCGCTCTGATATTCATATTGGTCGACGAGCGACTGAGTCGGACAGTTGCCGCTTGAACCGCCTTCGATGCCCACCGGATAATTCTGACGCTCAAAGCTGTTGTCGGCAGTCTTTGCCACAGCAAATATAATTTCGCTGTTGGTAAAGCTGTCATTGCCCCACAGGGCTTCATAAGTGCCCATTCTGATACCCCAGTCCTGAGCATGATCAATTACATATTTGTTTGCCTCGGCTGCTGCCTCCCAGAGGGCCGCGTTGTCCTCGGGGTTGAAAAGCGGACTGGCGGCATATAGCAGAGCGCGTGCCTTGAGCGACATCACAAACGGACGCGATGTGCGCCCCAGATGCTGGCTCATTTCCTCGCGATAGCTCACCGGCAGGTATTCGGCTATGGCATCGCACTCATCGACTATGAACTTCAATACTTCCTGTGCGGGAGTTCGCTCCACATTGTTGGCTTCGGTGAGAGTCAGGGTCGACAATACCAGCGGCACATCGCCGTAGGCACGCACCAGCTCAAAATAGTAGTAGGCGCGGAGAGCGCGTATTTCGTATGCGTATAGCTCGAAGCGGGCACGCAGTTCCTCGTAGCTGGTCTGTTCGGTTACACTGTAAATGTAGTCTGTGAGGTCGATTTTGTCGAGTTTCTCCAGAAAGTTGTTGGCTTCGTGGATGGCGGTATAGCTGTTCTTCCAATAATCGGGAATCGGGTCGTTGGCCGACCAGCCGCCGTTATAGAACTTATGTATGCCTGAATTGATCAGTGCGAACGATGCCTCGTCGGTGGCGCTTGCCAGCAGCGCACCGTTGTAATTGTTCTCGAAGCCGTTCATCAGCTGGGCATAGATATCGTTGACAAGTTTCTCAACACCATAGATAGGGCTGTCATAGACCCAGTCCTCATCGTTGGTCGTTAGCTCGTTGTAATCGAGGTCGACACATGAGCCAAAGGCCAGCATCATTGACGCTGCAAAGGCCAGCGGACGGATTTTTTTCATATTCATGGATTCGTCGGAGATAGTTTAGAAGTTTAACAATAGCCCTATGTTGATACCCTTGAACACCGGATATACAGTGCTCATAAGCTCGGGATCCATCACCTTCATGTTCGAGGCGGTAAACAGGTTGCGGCCCTGTATGTATATGCGGGCATCGCGCATGGCTATCTTTTCGGTGATGCTTCCGGGCAGACGATAGTAGAGTTCAACGTTGCGCAGTTTCAGCCAGTTGATGTTGCTGTACCATACTGTACTCGACTGGCTGTTGTTGGCATTATCCTGAGTGGTCAGACGGGGATAGAGAGCAGTGGTCTGGTTGCTGCCATCGGGGCGCCAGGCATTGTCGTAATAGTGTTGCGACATATTGCCTGTGCCGGGTGTGCACTGCCATACGCCTGCCACATTCAGCGGAGCGGTCAGACCTGTCGCACCCTGAAATATAATATTGAACCCGATGCCACGGTATTCAGCGCCGAGATTAAACGCATAGTTGGTCTCGGGAATGCGCTGGCCGTAACCGAAGTACACTGCATCGTGCTCGTTTATTATGCCATCGCCGTTCTGGTCGCGGTACTTGATGTCGCCCGGTCGGACATTCGAAAAGTTCTGCGTCGGACTTGCAGCAATGTCTGCCTCATCCTTGAAAAATCCTATGGCTTCAAGACCGAATGCCTGGTCGACACGCTGGCCCACATGCGACTGGTATGACTCGGCCGGGAGTTCGATGTAGTTCCTGATTCTGTTGCTGCCCCAGGTAAGCATCGCTCCGGCATGAAGCTGCAGATAGCGGTTGACGCGCTTCGTGTAGTCGAGTCCTACCTCCACGCCATAGCTGTCTACCTTGCCC
>JAIDBM010000192.1 GCA_029056365.1 Muribaculaceae bacterium
TTGCTGCCTACTCCGTAGCCACCGGCTACGATTATCGGAGAGTTTTTGATGTTGACTTTTGATTTCTCGATGTGACGGTCGATTATCTCCACCACGAAGTCGGCATCGCTTACATATTTTTTTGCATCGAGGTTGATTACCTGTCCTTTGTGGTCGGCGTTGAAAATTTCTTTTTTCATAACGCCTTCGCGCACGGTGGCCATCTGAGGACGGCATTCCGGATTCACGATAGTGGCCACGATGTTGCCGCCGAATGCCGGACGAATCTGATAAAGGAGATTGGTGTAGTCGGTGCCGGTTTTGGAATCGGTGTGATTGCCGATCTCAAGCTGGGTGCAGTCGGCGGTGAGACCGCTGTGGAGTGCCGACGACACACGGGGGCCGAGGTCACGGCCTATGCATGTGGCGCCCATAAGGCATATCTGAGGCTTGATTTCCTTGAAAAGGTTAATCAGAATAGCCGCATGCGGGTTGGAGGTGTAGGGAAACAGACGTTTGTCGGCTACTTTGTAGACAACGTCTGCACCATAAGGGAAGATTTGCTTTTCAACGCCATCGAGTTTGTCGCCGATCACAAGTGCCTCGAGCTTTACGCCCAGGGTATCGGCCAGCTGGCGTCCTTTGGTGAGGAGTTCAAGGCTCACATCGGCAATCTTGCCTTCATCGAATTCGCAATATACTATTAGATTGTTGTTGTCTGCTGCCATTGTGTTTAGCCTATGGTGTGGTTTGTGATGAGTTCTTTGATGAGGTTCTCGATCTGCTCGTCGTTGTTTTCCAGACGCAAGCTTTCTTTTGCGGTAAATACAACGTTTTCAACGTTTTTCACCTTTGTGGGCGATCCGGGCATACCTACCTGTTGCGGGTCGGCTTCGACAAACGCCGCGCCCCACTCCTTGAGCTGGAGATACGGACGGGCTTCGACAAAAGCCTTCTGTTCATCGCTCAGACGTGCGGTTTCGGAAGGCGACACGGCATATTTGTATTTCATGAGACGTTTTGCGTTGCGCGGACGGCATTCGGCGGCCGATCCGTTTACTGTCACAACGCAGGGCAGAGGCGCTTTCACTGTCTCAATGCCATGTTCGAGGCGGCGTTTTACAGTTACATATCCGTTGGAGAGGTCAAGAATGTCTTCGGCATATGTCACCTGGGGAATGCCGAGTTTTTCGGCTATCTGCGGACCTACCTGAGCGGTGTCTCCGTCAATGGCCTGGCGGCCACCGAGAATTATGTCGTAGTTTCCAATCTTTTTTACAGCCTGCGCCAGAGAGTAGCTGGTGGCGAGGGTATCGGCTCCGCCGAGTACACGGTCGGTAAGTACAATGCCGGTGTCGGCGCCACGATATATCGCTTCACGGATTATTTCGGCGGCACGGGGCAGACCCATGGTGAGGAGTGTTACGGTCGAGCCGGGATTGGCGTCTTTCAGCCGGAGTGCCTGCTCAAGGGCGTTAAGGTCTTCAGGGTTAAAGATTGCCGGAAGTGCGGCACGGTTGATAGTGCCGTCTTCCTTCATCGCATCTTTGCCTACGTTGCGGGTGTCGGGCACCTGCTTTGCAAGCACAATGATGTTTAAACTCATGTCGAATCTATTTAATGA
>JAIDBM010000193.1 GCA_029056365.1 Muribaculaceae bacterium
TGGAGTACGGCCGGTGAGTATTATGTCGACTTTGAATTCCGAGCCGGTGCAGGTTTCTATTTCGTCGCATACGGCTATGGCAGGCGATTCGTGATATAGGGTGGGGTGCCATTCGGGTTGCGGCTTCCATGGATTTTCAGCTTCGCATCCGAAGCGGAAACCTATTCCGGCGAAGAAGTCGCCGTTGAGTTCATCGGTGTCGGCCGACTCTCCTTCGGCATTGTCGTGGCTTGTAGCGCTGTCGAACGGCAGGAGAGAGGCGCAGGCATAATTGTGGCAGAGTGGATTTCCCGTTTCCCCGGCTATGTCGGAAGCGGCTACGTTGTCATCGGTAGCGTTGTCGCCGTCCGTACTTGTGCGGCCCACAATGCGGTGCATGTGGTCATGCCGGGTGTCGGCTTGCGAAACCCTGTCGGCATCAATTGTCCGGATGTGTTCCAGATTTACGAAGTTGTTGAATATATGTGGATTCGCTGCGCGTTCTACAGGGTGGACTGACGATTCCTGAGGCGTGTTTGCGATAAGCATGCCCGTTATTCCGCCCGCGCATGGGTCGCAGCTGTCCGCATCATACGGAATCACGATTTCAATTGAACCTTCGGTATGGCAGTTGGCTATTGTGGCGCGGTCGGTTATGGCGGCTATTCCTCCGGCAGTGTTGCCGGCGGCTATGTCGGCATTGACGTGGCAGTCGTATATGTTCGACTCCGCATCGTGCAGACGAGCGGCTATGCCTCCGGCATTGTATCTGCCGTTGATAGAGCCGGTAAATGCGCAGGCGTTTATCGATGTTCCGCCGTGAGCGTTTCCGATTATGCCGCCTGTGAGGGTTCCGGAATTCTCGATTCGTGCGTTCACCACCGACGAAGCCTTTGCCATGGTGTTGCCGCCGGCATTGGCTATAAGTGCGCCTGCGATGGCTCCGGAGGAGAGTCCGGACTGAATTTCAATACCGTATACGTGAACGTTCTCGATGATTGCTCCGTTGGCATCCGCCGACAGAAGTGCTATTCCAGTTGTCTCGGCTCCAGATTTTATACAGGCGTTTGTGAAGTTCAGGTTCTTGACCGAGGCGCCATCACGCATTTTGCCGAGCAGGCTTGCCGAAGCGGCATCGGACGTTATGGTGAGGTTGTGTATGAATTTGCCACGGCCGTCGACCGTTCCGGTGAATATGCCGTCGAACGGGGCTGTGTCGATGCCTGCCATGTCGATGTTGTCTGATAAGATATAATGGGCCATAGGTTCCTTGCCTATGAGCAGAATGTCGCCGGGTTCGGCAATGCGGTAGGGATTTGCCATGGTGCCTTCGCCTCCTGCGAAGCTCTCCAGAGGCAGAGCGTGGAACTCCTGGGTGTATTGCCCGTTCTCCCGGTTCCTGAATGTGATTCCGAGCTGCAGGCCGGAGCGGGTGTCGAACAGACCCGCATCCATGAATTCAACAGAATTGTCCGAGCCTGTGGCAAGGAGCGTGTTTCCGTCGGGCGAAACCACTATGAATTCATCTTCGGCAGTAGGCGTGGCGCCGTTGCGGCGTTTTACCAGATACATGTATTCATGAGCTGTATCGGAATTGAAAAGAAACGGCGACAGCGCCGTACCGCCCGGATACAGCCTGGCTGATTCCACATCCGGTCCCAGGTTGTTTTCATCGATGCGTGCAATCTGGCCGTCGGTGTCGATCCATGCGACTTTTGCCGTCGTTTCATCGCCGGTGTATGTGCTCTCGCATTCGAACGCCCAGATGTATCCGTGGGGTTTCGCAATGCGGTTCGCGTTGGCGCTCAGCGAAAGGCTTTCCAGATTCTGCGGAATCGACAGCAGTGTGTTTCCGGAGTAAATGTCGCTTATGTGCATCATGCGGTCGCCGCCGCTGTCATTGCCTATGAACAGGCATTGTGGTTCGAAGCCTTTTATGTCGTTGAACAGCACGAAAGCATCCATATCGTCGCATATGGTGCGTATATGTCGGCCATCGGCATCGTAATGGGCCAGTGATTTCGAAATACTGTTGTCGGCGGGGGCGTGCGACTCGCGGGTTACGATAAATGCCGCGCGGTCGGGATTGTCCGGGTCGATGTCTCCGAAGTTGATGTCTCCGTTGATGCGGAATGTTCCGATGCTGAAGAATGTGGCTTTGTCGGGTGTGTTGCCGGGTTCTGACGGTATTTTTGTGGTCTGCACCGGAATAAGCTGTTCTTCGCCGAAGGAGAACAGCTCAATTACCAGGGAGTTGTCGGACTCCGAAAGCAGCGGTTTTTCATATCGGCTGAATGCCAGGCCGATATTGCCGTTGTGGTTGTATAAGGTTGCGAACGGTGCGGAGTTGTCGCCGGGCACGCATGATGTGTCGACCTCCATCGCGGCATATTCCGCAGGAGCGGCTTCATCGCCGGCATTCCGGTAGAAGATTAACCTATATTTTCCGGCTTCATCGCCGGCATTGTCGCCATAGGTTTCGGATATGAAACCCAGATAGGCGATTTCGTGCTGTCGGTCGTTGTACCCGCTTGTGGCCAGAGCTGTATATCCGTTGATTTCGGTCAGTGGCATATCAAAGCCGTCATCGTCTTTCATTCCGCCTATCGAATATACGTGCGACACATAGTCGGTTGGTTTCCCGCCGCTGTCGCGGGCCGAGCCTACTATTATCTCGAAATTGTCGTCGGAATTGAAGAAGGCGCGTGTTACAACCGGAGAAATCTCTATGGCTTCGACCGTTGGTTCGGATTCGCTGCGGTGTTTTACCTTGCCTATAAGGCGGAACTCGGAATCGTAGACGGTGAATTCCATCGTTGTGGAAGCAGACACATCGTTACCGTTGTGGCTGCAGGTGGTGTAGCAGAACCATGTGGTGCCGTCCGGGCCGTCAAGAAAGGTGAAGTTGTCGGCGCCGTCGATGATGTTGCCTGGTATTGGGGCGCGGTATAAGCCTTTGGTATTGTAATCCCGGCAGATGGAGCGCTTGGACATCGCCGCCGTAGAATAGCGGAAATATTCTTTGTTGTTTTCCAATGGTGCGGCAAAGGCATATGCCGTACCGCATGCGGCAGCCAAAAACACTGTGGCGGATATGTGAAGGCGTTGTTTCATTGTGTGAGAATGCGTGAAATGAATTTCTAAGAGCCGACTCTAACGATGCAAAGGTACATAAAAAAACGGAAGTATCCGACGACACTTCCGTTTTTTTAGAGGTATTGAGCACTTGGAGTGTGTTCTTAGGCCAGAGGTTCGAGCTGAACGGTGAAATGGCGCATCAGTTCGGCCTCCCACACGATTTTAACACCGCGTGTTATGTCCTGACGACGGTCGAACACGTTCTTGAGAGCCACCGCTATCACATCCATATGGTTGTCGGTGTATACGCGGCGCGGAATGGCGAGTCTCAGCAGGTCGAGTCCGCCGAAACGGTTTTCGCGGGTCACAGGGTCGCGGTCGGCGAGGATGTATCCGATTTCGCAGCCACGTATTCCGGCTTCGCGGTATAATTCTATGGTAAGAGTCTGTGCAGGGAACTCTTCTTTGGGCACATTGGTGAGAATCTTGCGTGCGTCCACAAAAATGGCGTGTCCGCCGGCCGGACGCTGATAGGGAATGCCGAATTCATCGAGACGTTTTGCGAGGTATTCCACCTGATGTATGCGGGTCTGCAGGTTGTCGAATTCAGTGTTTTCGTCAAGGCCTACGGCAAGAGCCGCCATGTCGCGTCCGTTCATGCCACCGTATGTAAGATAGCCTTCGAACGGAATGCAGAAGCATTTTGCGGCTTCAAACCAGTCGTTATGCCGTGTGGCAATGAATCCGCCCATGTTTACAATGCCGTCTTTCTTGGCGCTCATGGTCATGGCATCGGCGAGCGAGAACATTTCCAGACATATTTCCTTGATTGTCTTGTTGGCGTATCCCTC
>JAIDBM010000194.1 GCA_029056365.1 Muribaculaceae bacterium
CGACAGGCGTGGCAGTATGGCGGTCCCGGCTGTTTCGGGTGTCCAGCTGTTGTCGGCAACCCACTGCATCATCGACGATCGGTTGAGAGCCCCGAACTGCGAGCGATAAGGCGACTGCAGGTTGCGGGTCACATGGGTAGCGCCCACCCACAGCATCGAAAAATCGAAACCCTTGTAATTCAAACTGGTGTTGAGCGAGAAAGTATACTCGGGCATATCGCTGTAGAACATGGCGTGCACGTCATTTTCATCAATCGCGCCATCGCCGGTAAGGTCCACGTACACACAATCGCCGGGCTTGAGGTCGACCATCTGTTTAGGCATATCGGTGCCATATACCTCGCGATAGCGCTCCTCGGTCCGGCCCGGGTTGTAGAATTCAAAGAATTCATAGCCCGTGCGCTGTCCCACCGGCAGACCTATGCCGGAGAGGTGGGCGTACATGGGAGGAACCTCGCCGTTCTCCACTACTTTGTTACGGGCATAGGACACACTTGGCGTGATGGTATAACTGAAGTCCCGGCCAACATTATCGAACCAGGTCAGCGACACCTCGTAGCCGTGATTCTTAACACGGCCCATGTTTACCGACGATGGCTTCTGTGCGGTGATTCCCGGCAGCATGTTGCTGTTGGAAATCAGAATATCCTTGCGATCTTCGAAGAAATAGTCGAAGTTACCGCTTAGCTTGCCGTTAAACAGGCGGAAGTCCACGCCATAGTTCTGTTTGGTGGCGGTTTCCCAGGTCACAAAGGGGTTGCCCGCTGTCTGCTCGTAAGCGTTGCCCAGCCAGGTGCCGAGGCCGAAATTATAGCCGTTGTTACCCAGATAATAGCTGCCAAGCAGGTAAAGAAAACGCTGACCGTTCATGTTGTCGTTGCCTACCTGGCCTACCGATGCACGGAGCTTGAAGTACGGAATTATCCTGGCAACGGGTTCCCAGAATGTCTCCGACGACGGTATCCAGCCTAACGATACCGATGGGAAGAAACCATAGCGGTAACCCTTGGCAAAGTTTTCCGACCCATTATAACCAATATTGACATCAGCCATATAGCGCATCTTATAGTTATAGGTCGCGCGGCCTACCAGACCGACGTATCCATGGGGAATATCGGGATAGTTGTCGGGATAATAGTACTTGCTCTGGTTATATAGCAACAGAGCGGTGACTTCGTGGTCGCCAAAACTGCGTGCATAGTTGAAACTGGCCTCGGCATACCAGTCGCGGCCGAAGTCGTATTGCTCGTCATAGCCCAGATTCCATGCATCGCCTTTTTTCCGCAGCGCCACCTTACCCTCGGGTGTAAGCACAGGCTCATAGGTTACGCCCTCATAGAGAGTGCGCAGCTTCTGTTGGGTGTACTGCGAGTTGTACGACCCCTTCAGCCGGAAGTCCAGTCCCGGTGTAAGGAAGTCCATCTTCAGCCTATAGATAATGTCGAGGTTGAGTACGTTGGTGGCACGGCGCTTATATCCACGGCCATAGAATGGATGCAGACCATCGTTGTCGTAGTCGCCGACAAAGCTTTTGTTCGCCACTATATGCCGGCCTTCGCTGTCAACGCCAACACCGGAGAACGGAGCCGCCTGTACCAGATTGTTGAATACATTCCACTCGCCTTCGGCAAGTTCGTAACGGTCTTCAAGACGTCCGCCCAGATTCACCGACAGCTCGTTATATTTTCCGAGAGTCAGATCCACGTTGGCGCGATAGTTGTAGCGGTTGTACGAAAAGTTGGTATTCTTGTCGGTTGAGAATGTCCGGAACAGACCATCCTGATTAAGCATACCCAGCGACACGAAGTAGCGGGCAATCTTGTTGCCGCCGCGTACCGATACATTATACTGCTGCTGAGGGGCTGACTTCTTCATCACATAGTTCAGCCAGTCGGTATCGGGATACAGCAGAGGCTGGTCGCCATCTTTGAAGTGCTGCATGGCATCGGTGCCGAAACGCAGCAGCGACGGGTCGGTGCCATCGCCGAGCTGCGCCTGGTTATACAAAGAGGCCCAGGTATAAGAATCGATCATCTCGATAAAATTGGCCACTTGCTGAATACCGTAAGATGCTGAAAAACTTATGTCGGTCTTCCCTTCTTTACCGCGCTTTGTGGTAACGAGGATTACGCCGTTGGCACCACGCACACCGAATACCGCGGTAGCCGATGCGTCCTTCAGAATTGAAATATCCTCAACTTCGTTGGGGTCAATCTGACTGAAGCTACGTTCCACTCCGTCGACGAGTACCAGCGGACTGGACCCGTTGAACGACCCTACACCGCGAACGTTGATTGTGGGGTCATCGCCGCCCGGACGTCCGGAGTACTGCACCGTGCTGACTCCTGGCAGTTTACCGGCCATGGCATTGCCGAGCGAAGCGACAGGAGTCTTCAACAGTTCGTCGCCGCCTACATTGCTCACAGCACCTGTCATCGTTACCTTCCTCTGAACGCCATAGCCTACGACCACAACCTCATCGAGAGAATTGGCGGCATATTCAAGCACAACATCGACAGTGCTGCGCCCGGCCACATCCACCGTTGCCGGTTGATAACCTACGAAAGAAAATTCCAAAGTGGCATTTTTTCCTACTTTGATTGAATAGTTGCCGTCGAGGTCGGTAACTGTTCCGTTCTTGCTTCCCTGAACTATCACGGAAGCACCGATCAAGGGTTCGCCGGTGTCGTCCGACACATTACCTGTAACGGTACGCAGAGTCTGCGTCTGCGCCAGCGCCAGATGCTGTGCCAGCATACACAATGCAAGCAAAACCCATGATCTGAATCTAAAATCTGTGATCATTTTTGATAGGATTGGTTTGTTCGATTTTTGTCCGCAACGCCATATATGCAGGCATGGCGAATCCGTACATTGTTTCTGTTCTCTCCATATTATTTCATGGTATATCCGACATTGGATTTGTCTGCGCAAAATTATACGATAGAATTTACTTTTTTTTAGTTTTCATATCAAGATTTATGAGTCGAATGTATCGAATATGTTCCAAACCGGGCTTATGCAACATATCATACTTATTTTAATGCACATAATCACCGATGTAGCAATAATGTGCACGCCGTAAATAATACAAACCGATACATACACGTATACAAAATGCTATTGATGACAATATATATTTATGGTAATTTTGCAGCACAGACTTTCTGTGAAATATGTAAATAATTATTTAAGGCAAAGTGAATGCAACTGGTAATGCGGTTCACTTGACAGGTTTCCGGAAAACGGTCTGGAATCCGGCTTGATTCCGGACCGTTTTTTTATCATCAGGATTCGCGCCGGAACCCTCGACAAGCATCGATTATTGATTAGGCACCGGAATAATTGAATTAATACGGAGGTTTAATTG
>JAIDBM010000195.1 GCA_029056365.1 Muribaculaceae bacterium
GCGGAGAAGAATGGCTTCCTTCGGCACCACTGCATGTGCTGCTCTATGAAGCGTTCGGCTGGAGCGACACCATGCCCGAATTCGTGCATCTGCCTCTGCTTCTCAAACCCGACGGCAAAGGAAAACTGTCGAAACGCGATGGCGACCGACTCGGCTTCCCGGTATTCCCTCTGTTGTGGACCGATCCGGCGAGCGGCAATATTTCCTCAGGGTATCGCGAAAGCGGTTACCTGCCCGAGGCTGTGGTCAACTTCCTGGCTCTGCTCGGATGGAACCCCGGCGATGATACAGAAATAATGGACATGGACACACTTATCGCGAAATTCTCGCTCGACCATTGTTCCAAAGCCGGTGCCCGCTTTGCATTTGAGAAAGGCAAATGGTTCAACCACACCTACATCCAGACTATGTCCGATGAACGTCTGGCCACACTTTTCAGACCTGTGCTGCAACGACACGGCATTGACGACAGCAAATACTCCGACAGTGAGCTTTGCCGCATAGCCGGTCTGGTAAAAGACCGTATAAATTTTATTGAAGACCTTTGGGAACAAGCCGGTTTCTTCTTTGAAGCGCCGACATCATATGACCCCAAGGCAGTAAAAAAACGCTGGAGCGAAGACACTCCGCGAATAATGGGCGAACTTATCGACCGGCTGCAGGCCCTTCCATCGTGGGACAGCAAGGTGGCCGAAGAACAGATTCTCGGCTGGATTACCGAAAACGGCTATCACATGGGCAATGTCATGAACGCGTTCCGACTTGCTGTTGTAGGAGCCTGCCGCGGCCCCCATATGTTCGATATAACCGAAATTCTCGGACCGCAGGAAACCATAGCACGTATCCGCCGCGCCATTGAAAATGTACAGCCAGCTGTATAACATAGCACTGCATTCATATGCCCTGGCAGCCCGACTGGCCGCGAAACGTTCGCCCAAAATATGCGAAATGCTTCGTGGCCAGCAGGAGTGCCTGAATTCTCTCGCCGATATCCGCAAAGACAAAGCCCCGCAAGGTTTCGACTATTGGTTTCATGCCGCATCGCTTGGCGAATTCGAACAGGCCCGCCCGCTTATTGAGGCTATCAAAAAAGCACAACCGGAAACAACCATACTGCTGAGTTTTTTCTCTCCCTCCGGCTATAAGGTAAGACATTCCTGGCCTGGAGCGGATGCAGTTGTGTATTTGCCGTTCGACACCCCGGAACGGGTTCGGACTTTCCTTGAAGCCGCAGCTCCGGCACACGCTGTTTTTGTGAAATATGAATTCTGGGCAAACTACATAGGCGAACTGCACCGGCGCAAGATTCCAATTTATATAATATCGGCTATATTCCGTCAGTCACAGCGTTTTTTCAAACCATGGGGCGGATTCTGGCGCAAGGTTCTCGGGAACTTCGACCATATATTTGTTCAGGATGAGAATTCGGTTCGTCTGCTCGATTCCATAGGTCTGTCGCACAAAAGCACCATAGCCGGAGATACACGCTTCGACCGAGTGGCCGAGATTAAATCGGCGGCAAAACCTCTGCCTGAAATAGCCCGCTTTACCAATGGAGCCGCCTTTACATTTATTGCCGGAAGCTCATGGCCGGCCGATGAAAAAAACTACATTCCATGGCTGCAATCCCATCCGGAAGTAAAAGCGATTATTGCTCCACATGAGTTTGACGAACACCGCATAGAATTGCTTTGCGAAAAACTCGGGAAAGACCACGCCATATCGCTGAGCCAATTCAGGGCCAATCCAGGCAAAGCCGCCAATGCACGGTATCTCATTGTCGACTGTTTCGGCCTGCTCAGCAGCATATACCGC
>JAIDBM010000196.1 GCA_029056365.1 Muribaculaceae bacterium
GCCTGAAGTAGCTGTAGCGATAGGTGGTGTCGGCCAGTTTGTCTTCTGTGGGACGGGTGTCGGTGCGGCTTACAATCCACATTACCGCCATGCTGAACAGCAGCAGTATCGGTACGACATAAAGAAAGTGCATGTCGCCGAAGATGTCGTTCTTGAAGAATAGAAGCAGAATGGCCACAGCCAGGCCGGTCATAAGGCCGGCAAAGGCACCTTTGCCGGTGGTGCGTCGCGAGAAGATTCCCATCAGAAAGGCTCCGACAATGGGAGGCGACACATAGGAAAGCATCTCCTGATAGTATTTCAGAAGTGAACCGAACCGGCCTATGTATGGAGCCCACAGCGCGGCTATGATTATGATGGCTATCGATGCTGTCTTTCCGACGCGCACCAGACGTTGTGATGACGCTCTCTTGTTGCGCTGGGCATAGAAGTCGATTGTGAAAAGTGTTGATGTGGAGTTGAGTATGGCCGATATGGTGGAGGTGAGAGCCGACAACAGTGCGGCCAGCATCACGCCTAACAGTCCGACCGGCATCAGGCGAAGTACCATGCTCGGGTACACCATGTCGGGACTTTCAAGCTCCGGGAAGATGTCGCGGGCTATCACTCCGGGAATAGCTATTATTATTAATGTGGAGAGAGTCAGAAAACCGGTGAACATCACTCCTTTGCGGCCTTCGTCGATGGATTTGGAACTGAGCACGCGCTGCACCAGGGTCTGGTTATTGGCCCAGAAATACAGCCCGAGCACCGGCATGCCGACAATCAGACCCGGCCATGGTGTGGCGGTGTCGGTGAGCGGACGTATGAGTTTCAGCGACATGTCGCCGCTGGAGTATAGATTATAGAAATAGTCGCCCCCGTGTGCGAAGCAGATGCAGGTCAGGACTATGGAGCCAGCAATGAGTATGCCGGCCTGGATTATTTCGGCGTTTATTGCCGATGACAGTCCGCCGGGGATTGTATACGATGCCGCTATTAGCGCGAATATCAATATGATGACCTGAATGTCCAGTTCCGGCATTATAAGTTTCAGTATCAGTGCCGCCGCATACAGGGCACCGGCGGCGTCCAGAAAAATATTGCCGATTATGCATATGGCCGAAAAGTAGTAACGTGAACGGCGGTCGAATCGTTTTTCCAGGAACTCGGGAATAGTGAAGATTTTCGACTTTATGTACAGCGGCAGAATGCAGATGGCAAAGAACACCATTACCAGTACGCCGGTAAGATTATAGTTGAATACTCCCAGGCCGGTATGGTATGCGTCTCCTGCCTGTCCTATAAGAGTGGTGCTTGAGATGCTGGCTGCGAAAAGCGAAAGACCTACCACCCACCAGGACATCGAACGTCCGGCCAGAAAGTACGACTGCGAATCGTTGCTTTTGCCGTTGCGGAGGCCCCACCATATTATAAATACAAGGTAGAGGCCGATTACTATTACATCGGGGATATTGATATTTTCCATGATAAAAAGAGGTGATGAATACGTTGGCAAAGTTAGTGCATATCCGGCATATTGAAGTTGATAAAATTGCAATTTGATTGTACTATTTTGAACAGCTATTTCAAAGTCGGATTTTTTTGCTTACCTTTGCCACAGTGGAGCCTTGGCTCCGGAATAACATCCATCACGCCATGAAAGACTTTCAGAAAGAAATCACGCCGATAGCCGACGACGATCTGTTTATTGTGCTCAATCATCCGAATGCCAAATTCGACTATCCGGTGCATTATCATCCTGATTATGAGATAAACCTGGTGCTGAATGCATCAGGCACACGTGTTGTGGGAGACATGGAGGAGGAATTTGGTAAGGTTGATCTGGTGATGACAGGGCCGAATCTGCCTCATGCCTGGAAAAGCGACAGCACGGAAGGCCATCATGTGATTACTATACAGTTCTCGGAAAAGATTCTTGATTTTCCGTTGCTTAAGAAGCGGCTTTTTTCATCCATACGCGAACTGCTGCTTGAGTCGCGGCGCGGACTGTCTTTTCCTCAGGCCGGGAATGGACCTCTTTCCGAAAAGATTATAAGGCTTACGAGGCTGCAGGGTTTCCAGACAGCATTGGAATTCTTTGCGATTCTTTATGATTTGTCGATTTCCAGCCGTCAGGTGCTTGTAAGCAGTCAGTACGACCAGAACACAATAGTATCATCGGCAAAAAGCCGACGAATAGAAAAGGTATGCGAGTATATCGACGCTCATTTCGAGGAAGCGATAAAGCTCGCCGATGTGGCGGCGCTGGTCAATATGTCAGAGTCGGCTTTCAGTCATTTTTTCAAGAAAAAAACAAGTTGCTCGTTTATCGACTATCTGAACAATGTGCGTATTGGCAGAGCCGCCACAATGCTGGCCGACACCACTCAGTCAATTACTGAGATTTGTTATGCCTGCGGTTTCAACAACGCATCGAATTTCATACGTATCTTCAAAAAAATTAAGAATATGACGCCAAGCGAGTACAGGGTTTACATACAACACATGCTTATAAAATACTGATAAATGATAAATTTCTAATTTCTAATTCCTAATTCCTGATTGATTATGTCCATGATACGAAATGCTATATTGCTGATTATGCTTGTGATGGCGCTGGGCGCTTCCGCAGGCGATTTTGTAGTCGAGAAAAATGTGCGCTACTCCGAAGCCGGCGAACGATGCGTGGCCGATGTGCTGCATCCCGCCGACACTGCCGTCCGCCTGCCGGTGATAATATGGTTCCATGGCGGGGGACTCACAGGCGGAGAGCGTTTCATACCCCAGCAGCTTGCCGACGGCGATTATGTGGTAGTAGCGCCGGGCTATCGTCTGATGCCCGGGGCCTCGCTTGAAAACTGTATCGATGATGCGGCTGCGGCCATCGCATGGGTGATAAGGAATATAGCCGACTATGGCGGCGACCCCTCGCGGGTGTTTGTGTCGGGCCATTCGGCCGGAGGCTATCTCACAAGCATGATTGGCCTTGATAAAAAGTGGCTCGCCGCATATGGGGTCGATGCCGACTCTCTCGCGGGTCTCATTCCGTTCAGCGGACAGACAATAACTCACTTCGCACACCGTGAGCGCAAGGGATTGTCGCCGCTGACTCCAATGGTCGATGAAATGGCACCGCTATATCATGTGCGTAAGGATGCTCCGCCATATGTAATAATTACAGGCGACCGTGAACTTGAACTTTACGGACGTTATGAAGAGAATGCCTATATGTGGCGTATGATGAGACTTGTTGGCCATCCGGCTACATTTATATATGAACTCGATGGTTACAATCATGGCGACATGGCTGTTCCGGCATTCCATATATTGATAAACCACATTAAAAAAATATTGTCAGATGGCAAAAATTGAGAAGTTGATTGCGCTGGCCGCGCTCTCGGCCAACGCTGCGGCATTTGCCGCCGTGCATACGCAGAACCTTGGCGGAGAATGGAAATTCCGGCAGTCGCGTACGGTGCAATGGCATAAGGCCCAGGTTCCTGGTACGGTGCATACCGACC
>JAIDBM010000197.1 GCA_029056365.1 Muribaculaceae bacterium
AACGACTATCCCGAATATGCCGCCAACCCCTACTTCGACGCAGACCCCAACGATCCTGCGGCATCGAACTACAACGACGGCACTCAGCGCGACATCCGCAAGTATCTTGAACGCGCCAAGGCTCTTGCAGCCGGCAAGTAAGCTGCCCTTGTCCATTCATCGCACAGCGGGCGTCCCTCTCCGGGGCGCCCGCATTTTTTCAATCCCGGAGTGGAGGCATCCCTGCCTCCACACTAACAAAGCGAAGAAACAAGGTCTCGGAGTGGAGGCATCCCTGCCTCCACAGTTCAAGGGAGAAATCGAAGTGCTTATATACATGCCAACGCGCCTGCGCAGGATGACTAACACCGGAATACAGACTCGGACAAAACGTCGGCGAGGGCGCCGACGTTACTCCCACGTTGACTCCACAGCACCAGGCGTTCCACTCGCTCACATATCGTCTTTAGATTTAAACCGTGGAGGCAGGGATGCCTCCACTCCAGATTCCACCTCCGAAAGAATATACTTCGCCACTGAGTCGAGGGTATTGGGGCCGATGACACGAGTGGCGGCAGCCTTCACTTCCGGCAGAGCATTCTCCACCGCCACACCCTCGTCGGCAACGGCAAGCATGGAGAGGTCGTTGAGATTGTCGCCGAACACCACAAGCCGGTCGGCGCCGACACGCTTCCGAAGACTGCGGATTGCCGCAGCCTTGGAAACTCCCGGAGCAAACACCTCAAGCAGCGCAAGCTCCGGATTGAAAATATCGGGATAATACGATATGGCACATGATGTAGTGGCGGCAAGCCGCCGTCCGGCCGCATAAATTCCATCGCGCGGCCCCATGGCAAAATACAGAATCCGTCGTCCGGACAGACTGTCCGGAGCTGTCTGACCGAGATTAAAATGCTTCAGCGCCAGAGCGCGCCGTTCCTGATAGAAAGCGTCCTCGATATGGTTCAGCCGTGATTCGCCATGAAACACCTGCATCACTCCCCGGCCATCATCGGGCAAGGTATACACAAACGGACAGATTCCCGCCGCTGCACATTCCCGCTCCACTACAGACTCCAGCCCGCAGGGAATGAAATGCACCTCCTCGTATGATGCCGTGCGTCGGTTCCACAAGGCCGCGCCGGTCATCACTATGGCCGGAACCGAAGTATAGGTCTCCGCAAGCAGGGGCACCACTGTGGCCGGAGTTCTGGCCGTAGCCACTGTAATCAGCGCTCCTTGCCGGCTCAGGCGGCTTATAGTTTCGGCAGTAAACTCACTCACACGGCTGTCGGAGCCGAGCAGTGTGCCGTCCATATCGCTTACAAAAAGTGTGCTCATTGCAGCATGGCCACCGCCCGGCGGAGATAATTCAGATAAGAATCGACCTCGGCCTCGGTGTTGTACATGCCGAACGAGGCTCTCACACAACCCTCTATTCCAAGCGACTCCATCAGCGGCTGGGCGCAGTGATGGCCTGTGCGGACCGCCACTCCCATCTTGTCGAGCAGCATGCCCAGGTCATATGGATGAATGTCGCCGACAACAAACGAAATCAGTCCGCACTTGCCCGGGGCGGTTCCGAAAATCCTCATTCCTGGTATTTCCATCATGCCCTCGGTGGCACGCTGCAGCAGATGTTCTTCCCAACGGGCCACATCCTCGATTCCTACAGATTCCAGATAGTCGATGGCAGTGGTGAATGCGGCGGCATCGACAAAGTCGGGTGTGCCGGCCTCGAACTTGAAGGGCAGTTCGGCCCATGTGGTGCCGCTGAAGCTTACATGACCTATCATCTCGCCTCCGCCCTGATAGGGAGGCATTTTCTCAAGCAGTTCGCGGCGACCGTAAAGTATGCCCACACCGCAGGGGCCGTACATCTTGTGCGACGAGAAAGCATAGAAGTCAACACCGAGGTCGCGCACATCCACCCTGCAGTGGGCCACAGCCTGCGCACCGTCGACACAGCACACAGCTCCGTGACTGTGAGCCAACGCGGCGATTTCCTTCACCGGATTGACAGTGCCGAGCACGTTCGATACATGGCATACGCTAACCAGACGCGTACGGTCGGTGAACAGGCCCCGCAGAGCCTCCATGTCGAGCGAGCCGTCAGGCAGCATCGGCACCACCTTGATGCGTATGCCCCGCTGCTGTTCAAGCAATTGCCAGGGCACAATGTTGCTGTGGTGCTCCATCACGGTGAGTATCACCTCATCGCCCTCATCGAGCAGCTGTCCGTAGCTCGACGCCACAAGATTGAGCGCTTCCGTGGTGCCACGGGTAAAAATCACCTCCTCGCGTCCGCCCGCGTTTATAAACCCGCACACTCGCAGGCGGGCATTCTCCATGGCATCGGTCGCCTCCTGCGACAGGCAGTGGACCCCGCGGTGCACGTTGGCCTTCCGCTCGTAGTACATATGTTCGATTTCATCGACTACCGCCGCAGGAGTCTGCGAGGTAGCCGTGTTGTCGAAGTATATGAGCGGACGGCCATATATCTTTCTTTGCAGTATGGGAAAATCCTGCCTTATTTTTTCTACATCGTACATAGTATGGCTATTTTCTTAGTCCGCAGTCGCCGCATATGGCATCGGAGCCGCAAAGGCGGCGCTCGACAAGATGGCGCAGACGGTCGCGCAGACCTTCAAGCGAAATCGTATCGATGACATCGGCCATAAATGCCTGCATCAGCATCAGACGCGCCTCGCCTTCGGGTATGCCGCGCGAACGCATATAGAACAGCGCGCGCTCGTCGAGCTGGCCCGTTGTTGCGCCGTGGCTGCACTTCACATCATCGCAGTAAATGAGCAGCTGCGGACGCGTATGCATCCGTGCACCGGCAGAAGCAAGAAGATTGCGGTTGCTCTGATAGGCTTCGGTTCCTACTGCTCCTTCATCTACCTCTATCAGCCCCTCGAACGCACCGGCGGCATAGTCGGAAAGCACATATTTGAACAATTGCTCGCTGTGGCAGTGGCTGCCGTGGTGCCGAACAAGAGTGGAGTTGTCGCTCTTATGAGAACCTATTCCCGTAACCATTCCAGCCAGACGGGTGTCGCAGCGGTCGCCGTCCACATCAATCACATAGTCGTTGCGAACCACACCTCCCGAGAGAGTTGTGCCATTTACCGTGAGACGGCTGCGGTGCTGCTGACGGGCGTAAAACCGACTTACACGGGATGTTCCGGCATCCGACTCATCGATTTCATATACATCAAGCACGGCGTCTTCGCCAACCACGGCCTCTACAACCTGCGAACTCACATACTGGAATCCCTTGTCACGGCTGTGGTCGCACAGAAGCACCCTGGCTTCCGAATCAGCTTCCATTACAATAAGCAGTCGCCGTATGGCCAGCATAGGCAGCGGAGCGTTGAATATCGACACAAGCTGCAATGGCTTGTCGAGCTTCACGCCCCGGTCAACATGCAGCAGCACTCCGTCCTGCAGCAGCAGGGTGTTCAGTGCGGTAGCCGCATCCGAATCGACATCGGCCACTGAGCCGAGACAGCGGTGCAGTACATCGGGGCAGCGCCGTGCCGCCTCTGTGAAAGTGCACAGAGTGACGCCTTCGGGCAGTTGGGTTTCCAGATTCGCCGTAGGCCTGTAAATATCGTTGAGTATCACGGCAAGCAGCGTGCTTACCTTAGGCACATCGCAACGGAATGTATCTGCCAGATCCGCCTCGAAGCACACACGCTGCAGATTCACTCCGAAATCAGGGGCAAAGATGTCCTCGATCGAGGTGCGTTCGTAACCTTCATCACCTTTACGGGGAAAACGGCCCAGGGCCTCCAGGGCCGCGAGCGCTCCCGGCCTGAGCCGGCGCACAGCCTCAGGCGAGAATGCGTCGAGAGTTTCACGCTGCGAGCGGTATAGCTCAATGTATTGTCTTAGTGATGTATCTTCCATAATCATTTCTCACCGTCAACCTGTTCCTTGATCCAGTCGTATCCCTTCTCCTCGAGTTCGAGCGCCAGTTCCGGGCCGCCGGAGTAAACGATACGGCCTTTGTACAGGATATGGACAAAATCAGGCTTTATGTAGTCGAGCAGCCGTTGATAATGGGTTATCACTATTGTGGCGTTGTTGTCCGACTTAAGCTTGTTCACACCCGAAGCCACAATGCGGAGGGCATCGATGTCGAGTCCTGAATCGGTCTCGTCGAGAATCGAAAGGCGCGGCTCAAGCACGGCCATCTGGAATATCTCGTTGCGTTTTTTCTCGCCTCCGGAGAAACCTTCGTTTACCGAACGCGATGCCAGCTTGTTGTCGAGTTCGACCACAGCGCGTTTCTGACGCATCAGCTTAAGGAAATCGCCGGCCGACAGAGGAGCCTCGTTGAAATATTTGCGCTTGGCATTTACAGCGGCACGCATGAAATTCACCATCGACACGCCCGGAATCTCAACCGGATACTGGAACGAGAGAAACAGTCCTTCATGGCTGCGGTCCTCGGGAGCGAGTGCAAGCAGGTCCACACCGTGGAAATCGGCGCTTCCGGCTGTTACCGAGAATCGCGGGTCGCCGGCAAGCACGCCCGAGAGGGTGCTTTTGCCAGAGCCGTTCGGGCCCATTATGGCATGCACCTCGCCGGGCCTTATGGTAAGGTTTATGCCCCTGAGTATTTCCTTGCCTTCTATTCCGGCATGGAGGTCTTTGACCTCCAGAAGTATATCGTTCATTTGGTGTATGTTTGTATTTTAATAATCGAATGAATGTGGCTTCGGAGTCATCCTACAGACCCTTCGAGTGTTATGCTCAGCAGTTTCTGGGCCTCGACCGCGAACTCCATAGGCAGTTTGTTCATCACTTCCTTTGCGTAGCCGTTTACAATCAGCCCTACAGCCTCCTCGGTGGGAATGCCGCGCTGATTGCAATAGAACAGCTGTTCTTCGCTGATTTTCGATGTCGTGGCTTCGTGTTCCACAATAGCCGTATCGTTCATCACATCGATGTAAGGGAAGGTATGAGCGCCGCAGGTGTCGCTCAACAGCAGAGAGTCGCATTGGGTGTAGTTGCGTACTCCGCTGGCGTCCGGCGCCACTTTCACCAGACCGCGATATGAATTCTGGCTATGTCCGGCCGAGATGCCTTTCGACACTATTGTCGAGCGGGTGTTCTTGCCCAGGTGAATCATTTTGGTGCCGGTATCGGCCTGCTGCCGGTTACGGGTCACTGCCACTGAATAGAACTCTCCCACCGAACCGTCGCCGGCAAGTATGCATCCGGGATATTTCCAGGTTATCGCCGAACCGGTCTCAACCTGAGTCCACGACAGTTTCGCGCCCTCGCCACGGCACAGGCCGCGTTTGGTAACGAAGTTATACACGCCTCCGCGTCCGTCGGCATCGCCGGCATACCAGTTCTGCACTGTCGAATATTTCACCTCGGCATGGTCTTCCACTATGATTTCCACAATGGCGGCATGAAGCTGGTTTTCATCGCGCTGCGGAGCTGTACAGCCTTCGAGGTAGCTTACATACGACTCGTCGTCGGCCACAATGAGCGTCCGCTCGAACTGTCCGGTACCGGCCGCGTTGATGCGGAAATACGTGCTCAGCTCCATCGGACAACGCACGCCCTTGGGTATATACACGAATGAACCGTCGGAAAACACCGCCGAATTCAGCGCGGCGAAAAAGTTGTCGCGATAGCTCACCACCTTTCCGAGATATTTGCGCACAAGGTCGGGATAGTCGCGTACGGCCTCGCTGAGCGAGCAGAATATGACTCCGAGTTCGGCCAGACGTTCGCGATGGGTGGTTTTCACCGACACCGAGTCCATCACCGCATCGACTGCCATGCCGGAGAGGAGTTTCTGCTCTTCGAGCGGAATTCCAAGCCGGTTGAAAGTGTCGAGCACCGCCGGATCGACCTCGTCAAGACTTTTAGGACCTTCCTTTGCCTTTGGCGCGGCATAGTAGCTTATGGCCTGGTAGTCGATTTCCGGAATGTCGAGATGTGCCCATTCGGGCATTTTCATTGTCTGCCAGTGGCGGAACGCCTTCAGACGGAAATCAAGCAGCCACTCGGGTTCGCCTTTTTTCGATGAAATCAGTCGCACGACATCCTCGTTGAGCCCGCGGGCTATGATGTCGCTGTCGACCTCGGTGACGAATCCGTACTTATAGTCGGAACTGGTGGCGGAATCGATTATTTCCGAGCTTTCGCTTCTGGCCTCGCCTGCAGTGCCGTCGCCTGCAGTTTTTTTATTTTCGTTTTGTTTCATGTCAGTTGTTCAGATAACCCAGCAACGCCGGGGCAACATTGTATATCATACCGCGCAAACCGGGTGTGGCCGACGCAGCCGGAGCCGTCGAGGGGCTTACCATGTACCACAGGTTCATGAACAGGCTCAGCGCCACCGCCACTTCAAGCACACAGAATGCCACACCGCACAGCCGGTTCAGCAGCGACATATGCAAAGCGTGGAACAGTGAACTCAGCATACGGCCCAGAAGAAAGCAGCCGAGATAAGCGGCCATAAAGACCACTATATTGGCCACGACCATATCTGTCGCCTCCGGCCCGATCCATGCCGCCACCGTATGCGCGAACATACGGCAGGCCACCACTCCGGCCACAAGGCCGATCACTCTGGCCGCCATTGCAATGATTCCTTTGCAGTAACCGCGTAAGGCAGCGGCTCCAAGCAATACAACCAATAATATATCAAATGCGTTCATTATGTTGTTTCCTTGAAACTGCAAATTTACAAATTTTTTCGTAACCCTGCTATCAAACGGGCAATTTATAGGCTTTCAGACGGGCCTCCAGCTCGCGCTCGCGCCCGCCGCAATAGCTGTCGCAAAGCTCGTGAAACCTTGCCGAATGATTCATTTCCGACAGATGTGCGAGTTCGTGGTATATCACATAGTCGCGCAACTCCTGCGGATAATACACCAGAAGCGAACTCAACGATATGCATCCCTGAGAATCGCACTGCCCCAGTGTACGCCGTCCTTTTCCGATGGTCCAGCCTATGGGCTGGCGCCCTACCTTGGCGGCAAGCGCCCTGGCCCGGGGTATAAGCACCGACGGTGCCTCAGCCGCAGCTATCTTACGCAACATATCGCTTATGGCACGCACCACGCCCCAGTCGGAAATATCTCTGCCATCCGGCACATAGAGCACCCATCCGGATTTACAACGACGGGCCTGTATGCAATTGCTGTTTGTTTCCTGACCTTCTATCGCCACCTTGAATTCCCCGGCATCGATCACCTGACCCAAATAATACTTTTTGCCCACCGGCTTCTTTTCCAGCAGGAGGGGTTTCATTTCCCGGAGAACATTGCGGAATTCCTCCTCGCTCACCCGCGGAGGCACCGTAAGCTGCAGCTCGCCGGTTTTCCACATTGCCGTGAACCGGCGTGCTTGGCTCCGCACAACAAAGTGCACCACACCAAGGTCTTCGAACTGAATCCGTCCGCTTCCCACAAGTTCTTCCCGTTTCATTCCCATC
>JAIDBM010000198.1 GCA_029056365.1 Muribaculaceae bacterium
AGCCTGTGACAGAACTTTTTTTCTGTACGCCGTAGCCTACCACTACCATTTCGTCAAGTACCGTGGAGCTTTCTGAAAGTTCCACGTCAATGACTCCTGCGGCTGTCACTTTCCGTTCGGCGGGGTCGTAGCCTACATAGCTGTAGACGAGTGTCGAACCGGTTACAACGCTGATTTCATAATTGCCGTCAAAGTCGGTAATCACACCATGCGGATTGCCTTTTGGGGTGATGCTGACTCCGATAAGCGGCTCGCCTTCGGAGTCATACACCGTACCCGTGACCTTGACTGACGCCTGTGCCGATGCCATAAGCACTCCGGCGAGCATCATCAGAAGGAATGTGAATTTGAGTTTCATGTTGATTGGTGTTGATTGGTATTATTTTTAAGCCAGTTCGACAATATTTCTTGTCGAACTTTTTTTTAATATGATTTTTATTTAGAGTCGGCTCTTAGTTTATCAGAAGCTCTTGTGTGACTGCATCCTCTCGACAAATTCGAGCAGCCCGCGGTCGTGACCGTTGCGCACCCGGCACTCGTTGTCGAAGAACATCGTGGCGCGTGTCTTGCCGTCATATTCGGGCCATTCAGGCAACGATGGCGTGTTAGGATTGCCGGTACGCGCAAACGCCAGCCACGCATCGCTCATTCGGCCGGCCAGCGTTTCGGCTGCGGCACCGCCGCCGGTCATCGAAGCATGGATTCTGGCGTTGTTGAACACGAAGGGTATTTCCATGCAGTGTGTGCTGCGCAATATGCCGTCGAGAACCGGCGACTCCCATGTAAACATGTACATATATACCGGAGCGCCTTTCTGTGCCGACTTGATATCGCCCTGCTTTACGGCTGTCGGACGGAAACGTGTGTCGAAATCTATATAATCCTTCGGCTGGCAGCCGGGATATGCCTTGTCGTAGTTACTTATGAATTCATCGGTGTCCTTGCCATACAGGTTCTCCACAAATCTGCGTGCTGTCGCCATGTCGGCGTCGCGGAGCGCCGGCACATAGGTGGTGGGCGAGAACTCGCATCGGGTGGTGCCTATGAGCATGGGTATGTCGCGGCTCTGTTCCGGCGCCCCGTCGGCAAAAGGCTGCCGCGGAAGCACCACGCCATCGACGGTCGGGGCCCAGCCGAATATAAAGGCGTCGCCGGTGCCCCCTTCCGCCTCTACCTCGGCACGGACTTTCGCCAGCGCACGTCCGGCTGCCGCAAGCAGTTCGTTATAAGGCAGTGCCGACAGTTTTTCGATATCGCTCTCAAGTCCGAGTTCCTTCACCACAGCGCGGCCGATACGGCTCGACTGCTCGCGGGTGATTGTGCTTATTGCCGACCCCGACTGCACGATGGCCTTGTGGAAGAGTCCGGCGGCCGACGGTGTGGCGCACAGAGTGGACACTTTGCCGCCACCGCCGCTCTGCCCGAAGATTGTCACATTGTCAGGATTGCCGCCGAAGGCCTCCGCATTGTCGTGTACCCAGCGGAGAGCCGCCACGAGGTCGAGAAGTCCGGCATTGCCGCTTTCGGCATATTCGGCGCCGAAATCCGAGAGGTCAAGGAAGCCCAGCACATTCAGTCTGTGATTGAGCGTCACCACCACCACATCGCCTTTGCGGGCGAGATTGGCGCCATCGTAGCCCGGAAGCTCCTGGCCGCTGCCGGCCGAATAGCCGCCGCCATGAAGCCATACCATCACCGGGCGCTTGCCTCCGTCGGCTCCGTCGGCCGGAGTCCAGACATTGGCCCGCAGACAGTCCTCGCCGGGATAGCCGTCGTCCCAGTTGAATGCAAACGCTATCTCATCGTTGTTCCAGCCCTGGCGCACGTCCTGCGGACAGGTAGGGCCGTAAGCTCGGGAGCTGCGGATGCCCTCCCATCTGTCCGGCGCGACAGGCGGCATGAAACGCTCGGCTTTAGCATACGGAATGCCTTTGAACGTGAAAATGCCGTCTTCAAGGTAGCCGCCGACAAGTCCCGAGCGGGTTTCCGCAACGGCGCAGGCGGACGATGCCACGACCTCCGATTC
>JAIDBM010000199.1 GCA_029056365.1 Muribaculaceae bacterium
GCATTTTTAATTGATTGTTTTTCGTTATTCATATTTTGAACTTAAGTAACAGGTTATCCGAATAAGAGTGAAATCTTGTCAGAGCTTTATGATCAAGAGTTGACAAGCTATATACTTTATGGGCCTCAAAAGACTTCTCAATGTATTTTAATATTCTTATTGTCTGAGCCACATGCTCATCGGAATAAGATATTCTCTCAAACTGATTTTTCATTGAAATAACCGCCATCAGCAATGCAGTCCACGAGCATTTCAAAACTGTAACGCCTTCTACTTCCTCAGAGTCGTAATTATCATTTCCGCCAAGAGCTATGAAACTAACTTCTTTTTTGTTACCGTACTGCTTCTTGTATGCTACAATTTCTTTAACCCACTGCTCCCGATATTGCCCGCTGGTCTCACTATATTTCGCCTCAATGATTATATCGCGATACTCGCAGTGTATAATCACATCCGGCTCAACGAAATTTGCGTTATAGGTATCATCTGACCAATGAGGCCAAAACTCAAAGCTAAGAATTGAGCCATTATTTGCCGGAAGATTGTTCGGTGCACAAGCTCGGTTCACAATCTTATAAAAGATTTGATCCGGGAGTAATAACAATCCTCCTATTATGGAAGAAGTCTTGGGATCTTCGTTCGTATCCTTTAAATGAAGCGCACTGAATATCATCTCTTTATTGCAGCTGTTATTTATAGTTTAAGCCTCCATTGACGCATTTCGGCACTGCGGTCGCAAGAAAAAAGGCGCGACACCCTTTTCGCTTATCTGCTTTAGTCGGCTCTGGTAAACCGTGAGTTCATATGTTTGATGTAGTTGGCGCGAGCTTCAAGACATGCCCTTTCGCCGGATTGCTCTGTTGAAAGGCATCGGGAAGTGTTCCTCGACAATGCAAAGTTAATACCCAATTTGAGTGGTAAACGGGTGGTAGCTCCCTACCACTCATAAGCAATCATAGCCGGTTATCAAGCCTCATAGCAAAAAAACTGCCGAAGCAGAGCCTTTATGATGTGGTCAAGGTCGCAAATTGCGACATCAAAGATTGTCAAGAATATAGTCCGGAGAAATTTCCAGTTTCGAGAATGCAAAAA
>JAIDBM010000002.1 GCA_029056365.1 Muribaculaceae bacterium
TTTCAGAGCTATGTCCCGGCGGTAGTTGTTGAAATCCTCATGCGAGCCGCTGAAGATATTCAGGTCCACTTCGCCGCTGTGGCCGATTCCGCGCCCTTTGTCCGACATCTGCCATATATGCCAGTCGCCCGACTGCGGTCCGGCCGGATTATAGCGGGCAATCCAGCAGTCGTACTTTCGGAAGCGTGGGTCTTTTTCAAGATACTTTTTGCGGATATTGTCGCCGGTGTATATTATAGGCCTTACGCCCAGCTCCTTTTCCACGGCCTCAAGCCATTCGAACACTCCGTTCACACCGTGAGCCCGCAGTTCACCCGGCATCTCCACATCGAGAGCCGGAGGCATGTCGCCCGGCTGCCAGTTGACGGTGGTTATGAAATTGCGCACCTGGTCCTTTATCGGCGAGGCCAGTCTGAGGAAGTGGTAGGCGCCTTTTGCAATTCCGTGAATGTCGGCTTCGTGCGCCCTGCGGGCGTAGGTAGTGTCGACATGGTTGCCCCCCTCGGTGGCTTTCATGTAAACGAACGACACCGGCTGCATGTATTTTTTTCCTGTAGGTTTGCGATGAAACACTTTCCCGGCAGCATCGCAATAAAGAGCGAGGTTGTCCCAGTCGACAATTCGGTTGTGATGCGAGAGGTCGATTCCGTACACTCTGTCGGCCACCTGGTATCTGGCGCCTGCCGGGCGGCTGAAACCACCGTTTGAGAAATTGCCGAAAAGCTGTGAGCCGTCGGCCATGTAGGCGCGTCCGATTCCGTGTTTCACATCGTGATTCCAGTTTCCGGCATACCGGCGGATGATGCTTGAATCGGCTTTCCCTTCTTTGCGCTGCGATTCCACGAAGTTTCGGGAATAGTCGATGATTCCGAAGCCATGGAAACGGAGCTTGTCGTCGAAGCGCCCGTTGTAGATGGTTTTTTCGGCTGTGCGCTTGCCGTAGGGCAGCCGCCCCATGACCCAGTCGCCCTCATAGGCAACGCTGTCGCGGGTAAGCACTCCATAGCCATGAGGAGTGAGAGTACGGGCTATTATGGAGCCTTCGTATACCGAGCCGTCGGCGAGCGCCATGCCCACAGTGTCGCGGAGGTCCACATCGGCAGGTTCCTGTGGTTCGGCAACCGGCATGCTGATTTCTTCGTTGCGTGTGATAGATAAGATTCCAAACACCACACCGACAGCTATAATAAGGCAGAAAAGTGCTATACCCGGAAGTCGCCGTCTGCTTGCCGACGGCATTTCGTTATTGTTGTCCATAGGATTTGAAAGTGTTAAAACGACTTAATTAAAACAAACCATACACACAAAAAAGTTCAGAGAGTACAAACGAAAGCATATCGGCATATTCGGAGAAATCTATTAAAATACCTTAAAATAGCCTCATTTACGCGCATATTAGCTAACTTTGTCGAATATTCAGTTCATTAGATGAAAAAGTATAACCTAATAAACAACACGCTCGGATGGTTCTGCTTCCTTGTGGCAGCGGTTACCTATCTGCTCACAATCGAGCCTACCGCGAGCTTCTGGGATTGTCCCGAATTTATCCTTCAGGGTGCTAAACTTGAGATAGGCCATCCGCCGGGCAACCCTATATTTATGTTGGCGGCACGGTTTTTCATCACACTTTTCGGCAACGACATGTCTACAGCCGCTGTGGCGGTGAATTGTATGTCGGCACTGCTTAGCGCGGGCACGATACTGCTGCTGTTCTGGACAATCGCGCATCTGATACGCCGTCTGATTGTCCGCGACGATGAAAGCGAAATCCCGCTTGGCCGCCTGGTGCTGATAATGGGCGGCGGCGTTTGCGGAGCCCTTGCATATACATGGAGCGACACCTTCTGGTTCTCGGCCGTCGAAGGCGAGGTGTACGCTTTTTCATCGTTCTGTACGGCGCTGGTGTTCTGGCTTATACTGAAATGGGAAAACCGGGCCGACAAACCTAATTCCGACCGTTATCTGCTGCTTATCGCCTATGTGATAGGCATATCGATAGCCGTGCATCTGCTGAACCTGCTGTGTATTCCGGCAATCGGGCTCGTGTTCTATTACCGGAAATACAAGAAAATAAATGCCGTGGGTTCGCTTCTGGCGCTTGGCGTAAGCTGTGTTGTCGTGGGGCTTATACTCTATGGTCTTGTGCCGGGTGTTATGAAAATGAGCCAGTTCTTCGAGCGAATGTTCGTGAACGGTTTCGGAACGTCATACAACTGGGGCGTGTTCGTTTACGCAGTGCTTCTTGTGTCGGTGCTTGTGTGGAGCATGGTTGCATTCGAGCGTCAGCGCAGCAGTGCCGCCATGAAATGGTCGTTCTTCCTCGGAGTGCTTATGTCGGGCATACTCCTCATAGGTCACTCGGCGTGGCTGCCATGCCTGCTTCTTGGTGCGCTTGGAGTTTGGCTTGCCTTTTTCTGCAATATGGTTCCGGTGCGTGTGCTCAATCTTATAGTCACCTCTATTCTGGTGATATTCATAGGCTATTCATCGTATGCGCTGCTGCTCATACGCTCCAACGCCAACACGCCTATGAACCAGAATGCGCCCGACAATGTGTTCACACTTGCCTCCTATCTCAACCGCGAGCAGTACGGAGAGTCGCCGCTGTTCTACGGCCCCACTGTAATCGATGAGCTGTATACCGAACGTTATCAGGACGATAACGGCACGATTCATGAGCTGATGTATTTCGACGACAAAGGCTACATACTCACTAAAGAAGACATGGATGGCAACGGAGTGTATCCGCTTCTGTATGGCGACGACGGATATCCGGTCGACAATTCCGAGACACGCTATGTGAAGAAAACCAAGCTGTCGGCCGATGAAGCCGATGAATACGTGGAAGTGCCCGGCGACCCGAAATATTCGTATTTCTCCGCTTCGAAAATCATATTTCCCCGAATGTACAATCCGGCATCGAACCGGGGCTACCGCTCATGGTCGGAAATGCCGGCGAAGAAAGTGCCGCAGGAAATATTCCGTCAGTATGCTGTCGACGAGCTGTCGATGGACGACGGACAGGGAGGCAAGATTTATGCCGCGCCGCTCGAACTGGTGCGTCCGGTGCTTGAGCACGAGGGCATAACCGAGATGGTAGACCGTAGCGCGACTCCCGGCACATACCCCTATTTCGACATGATGAAGTCGGACTACGAGTTCAATCTCCGTTACTTCCTCAACTATCAGCTGAACCATATGTACTGGCGTTATTTCATGTGGAACTTCGCCGGACGTCAGAACGATATTCCGGGCAATGGCGAGCCGCAGTACGGCAACTGGATTTCCGGCATACCGGTAATCGACAACGCGCGTCTTGGCGACCAGAGCCTGTTGCCGGAGGAATACGGCAGCGGAAACAAAGGTCACAACGTGTTCTATATGCTGCCGCTGATTTTAGGTATCATAGGCCTGCTTTGGCAATCGCTGTGCCGCCACCGCTCGGATGCCGAACGCGGCATACAGCAGTTCTGGGTGGTGTTCTTCCTTTTCTTCATGACCGGAATCGCCATAGTGCTGTATCTGAACCAGCCGCCGGGCCAGCCCCGTGAGCGCGATTATGCGTTCGCCGGTTCTTTCTATGCCTTTGCAATATGGATAGGCATGGCTGTGCCTGCGATCGGGACTCTGTGTTCCGATTTCCTGAAAAAAATAGGAAAGAAAAAGGCCGCGGACTCTGCGGACAACAAAGTGGAATGGGCCGCTGTGGTTCCGGCTGTAATCATTGGTCTGCTTGTGCCTCTGCAGATGGTGTCGCAGACCTGGGACGACCACGACCGTTCCGGACGTTACACCGCCCGCGACTTCGGCATGAACTATCTTTCGTCGGTAGATAAGGATGCCATCATATTCACATACGGCGACAATGACACTTTCCCCTTGTGGTATGCCCAGGAAGTGGAGGGGTACCGTACGGATGTGAAAGTAATCAATCTGTCGTACTACACCTCGGAGTGGTATGTGAAATCGCTGCGCATGCCGCATCACAACAGCAAACCCATTGACATAATGGCTCAGCCGCAGAACCTTGCCTACCGGTCGCTGATGATTCGTCCGGCCGATAAGGATTCGACTATTGCCGATGAGGTGGATGCAGTGACAGCGTTTACCGATTATTACAGTCAGGACCCGGAAAAAGCCGTATGGCGCTATCCTAACTTCTATATCGCCAGCGATTCGGCCGGAGCGGTGAAGGCTTTCGACATGGCTCCCGGGTCGGTGAACTATCAGCTCGGATTCCGTCCGGCTGATATGCGCCATAACTTCACAACCGGCGCCAGCCGCTATCAGAACGGCGCCTTGATGATGGACCTCGTGGCCACGGAAGCCGCACGCGGCTGGCAGCGTCCGGTTTATTTTGCCGTGACCGTGCCTGAGAGCGAGCGCAGCGGATTCGGCCGCTATGTGTATTCTACCGGTATGGCCGACCAGATAACCCCCTTCGACCAGGCTGCAGTGTCTCCGACAGTGGAGAAGGCCTATGCCAATATTGTGGAAAAATACCGCTGGGGTGGTCTCGATGCCGAAGACTCCGGCAAACTATATCTCGACGAGACTGTTCGCCGCATGGTTATATCAACCCGCGAGACCATGCTTCAGACAGCTCTTGACCTGAGTCTGACCGGATCGGTTCCTGCATCGGACCAGGCCCGGGAATATGCCCGCAAACACAATCTGCCGCTTCCATCCACACGCTACGACATGGCCCGTTATGTAATGCAGCTTATGGAAGAAAAGCTTCCGGTTCGGGCACAGCTCAGGGCCGGAGCGCACGCAGTGCGCGAGATACAGATATATCTCGACCTGTATGCGGCTACCGGAAACAAGAACGACCTCAAGGCGGCCCGGGCCATAATGAATCAGGAACTGCCGCGTTACGAAGCTATCGCCCGCTATGCCGAAAGTCTGAATGCCGACCGTTACCGCAAGGCTGGCCGCGACCTGGAATTCGACCTTCAGGTCTACCATTCACTCCTTCGCCAGAACGATGAAATCAAGGATTACGAGGCCGGCAACGCACCCGAAGCCACACCCGATTACGCCATGCAGCTGATGTCTCAGACCGAAGATCCGGCTCCTGCCGATTCGGTGCTTTAAGAGCCGGAGCCACGCATGTTTGTCGAACAACCTCCGCTGCTGTATCGCCTCCTTTTCCCGGAGGCGATATGGCGCATAAAGCACAGAGACCGCAAGGTGGTTTATCTTACCTTCGACGATGGTCCGATTCCGGAGGTCACACCCTGGGTGCTTGACCAGCTTGACCATTATGGCATAAAGGCAACATTCTTTATGGTGGGCGACAATGTGCGGCGCAATCCCTGGCTGCTTGACGAGGTTCGCCGGCGGGGGCACAGCTACGGAAACCACACGATGCATCATCTGCAGGGCATGAAGGTGGAGTCGAAGCGTTATCTGGATGACATCGAGGAGTCTGACCGGTTGATAGCCTCACCCCTGTTCCGGCCTCCTCACGGCATATTGCGCTGGAAACAGGCAAGAGCCGTGAAGCAGCGCTACAACCTGATAATGTACGATGTGGTGAGCAGGGATTATTCGCGGCGGCTTGGTCCGGAACAGGTGGTAGACAATGTGCGCCGACATGCACGCAACGGTTCCATAATAGTATTCCATGACTCGCTGAAGGCGTGGCGCAATGTCAGCGTGGCATTGCCCCGTGTGATAGAGTGGTTAAAATCCGAGGGTTATGAATTCCTGCCGTTACCCATGTGAGAGCGAAGCCGGGGAATTTATCCGGCAGCTTCTGCTTTCGGGAGGCGCCTGTGCCTGCGGCATGACCCCGGTGGCTTCTGTATCTGACAACGAGAGCCGTATTTACAGCGGCTGGCTTGAATCGGGGCGCAATGCCGGTATGGAGTACATGGAGCGTAATATGGAATTGCGCGAAGACCCGCGTATGCTGCATGAGGGAACACGAACGGTTATTTCGGCGGCATACAATTACCGTCCGGCGGCACATTCGCCCTATTTCGCCGACTATGCGCTCGGAGCCGACTACCATTATGTGCTCAGGGAACGTCTCGACAAGGCGGCAGCGGAACTGTGCGCCCGTTTCGGCGGCACATACCGTGTGGTGGTCGACAGCGCTCCGATGCGTGAGCGGTACTGGGCCGTGCGTTCGGGAATCGGTTTTATAGCCGACAACGGATTTTTGTGTGTGCCCGGTTACGGAATGGCGGTACTGCTCGGCTTCATACTCTGGACCGGAGAGCCTGCCGCCGTATCGGTTCCGGACAAGGGTGAATGCAGGCATTGCGGACGGTGCCGCGCCGCCTGTCCGGGCAGGGCAATCGATGAGTACGGACAGATTGACGCACGCCGGTGCCTTTCATACCTTACGATTGAACACCGGGGAGAATTTGCCGGAGGCATACCGCCAATGTCCAAGGTATACGGATGCGATATATGCCGGCGGGTGTGCCCGCTTGACACTGGCCCGGCAACTGATATATCCGAGTTCAAGCCAGCCGACGGTCTTATGGCGCTTACACCGTCAGAGATGGTTTCGATGACCGCCGGGCAATTCCGCCGGATGTTCAGCGGAAGCGCGGTGTTCCGTCTGCGGGTACAGGGCCTGCGGCGCAACGCGCAAATGTATTGCCGCCAAAAAAATTCCGACGTAAAATGATTATCTTTGCAAAAATTGCCATAAAAACTCCACCATGAAACAAACACTGATTCTGACTGCCGCTCTCCTCGTGATGTTACTCTGCGCCTGTTCCGGAGGGCAGAAACCTGCCGATGCCGATGACGAACTGCGCATATTCTCTTTGGTGGCGGAGCCGGCGTCGGAAGGCGATTATCCCACAGCGCTGCGCCGGGCCGATTCATTGCTCGGACATGTAGCCATGGGCGATACGCTCAAGGCATATATAATGATAGAACGGAGTACCGCGCTGTTCAACAGCGGAAATTATGGTGGTGCCGCATCGGCGGCCGATTCGCTCATAGCATTCAGCAGGGCAAGAGGAATAAAGGACGTGGAGATACAGGCGCTTGCGAACAAAGGGTCGGCATTGCGTCGTGAAGGCAGATATGACGAGGGCCTCGGATGTATTTCACAGGCCCTGCAGATGGCAACCGAGACCGACAACACAGAGCAGGAGCAGAATCTGGCCGATCAGCTTGCGGTAATATATGTTGATCTTGGCCGGGCCACAGAGGCGGAAGCACTTGCAGAGCGGGCGCTGCGCCTGGCTACCGAACTCGACGATGAAGTGGCAGTTGTCGCATCGGCATCGACTTATGGCAGTGTCCTTACCACTCTGGGGCGGTACCGTGAGGCGGTGGCGGCACTGCAGTCCTGGCGGGATGCCGCGTTACGGGGGCATCCGGTATATACTGTCAAATACCTTACACCTTTGTTCACGAGTTATATAAAACTTGACTCGCTTGACCGCGCCGGGGAAACTATTGCCCTCGCCGAAAAGGCGGCCGAGCCATTGGGGCGGGGGCACATATCGCATGCGGTGATATTGCAGGCCAAAGCACAGCTGGCACATGCCCGTGGCGACTATGCGGGCGAATACGCCATATATGAACAGCTCGACAGTGTCGCCTCCCATGGCAAGAGGGCCTGTGTGAGTCTGTTCGACCGTGCGGTGTGCATGCACGGCATGGGGTACGACGACAGGGCATTCGAGCTGATGAAAAACGCATATGAGTCTCTTGATTCTGTCCGTAACGGCGAATTGCAGAAACAGCTGTCGGACCTGTCGGTAAGTTACGGAACCTTGCAGAAGGATATCGAGATAGAACGCCTTGCCAGACAACGGGTGATTCTCTGGGCTGCCGTTGTGTCGGCGGTGTTGCTGCTGTGTCTGATAACGGTTGTGTCGGTGGCTTTGCGCCGACGTGCCATCAGACGCCATTATATTGAACGTCAGCGGCAGTATGTGGCCGGTCTTGAGGCCGAACAGTGTCGTGTGGCCCGTGAACTGCACGACGATGTGGCGGGGCGCCTTACCGCTTTGCGGCTGTCGTTGCCTACGTTGGAAGCCGATGCTGTGGCGGAAAATCTGTCGGCGCTCGGCGAAAGTGTACGCTCGCTGTCGCACCGCATGATGGCGCCGGAATTCGAGACAACGTCTCTTACCCAGCTTCTGCTTGAGCTTGTGCGGCGGTTCCGGGAACTGCATCCGGGGGTTGAATTCAGTATTTCGGATGAAGGCTCGTTCGACTGGTCGGCCCTTGGCGCAGGCGAGAGCCACGAACTCTACCGCATAGTGCAGGAGGCGGTGAATAACGCACTTCGCCATGCCGTTCCTGCCTACATAAAAATAATACTTGATGGCGACAGCCACCGGCTGTCGCTCAAGATTATAAACGACGGCGTGGACCCGCAATTGCGGCAAAACGCTGCACGGCACCGCACCATGAGCGCACGTGCCGCGCTCATCGGCGCCGAGGTGGCGATAGAGTGCCGTGAAGGAATATATACCGTTGCTGTGATAAAAAACTTTGAAAACAAATGAAAACCGTACTTGTAATCGATGACCATCCGATAGTTCTCGCCGGCATACAAAGTGTGTTGTTGGACCGCAAATACAAGGTTGAGAAAGCATCCACTGCCGCAGAGGCTTTAAAGATTTGCAATTCAGACAAGAATATCGACCTGATAGTATGCGACCTGTCGCTTCAGGAGGGTACCGACGGTCTCGACCTTATCCGCTCGATGCGGGAGTCGGGATTTATCCGTCCGACAATTGTGTACACCATGCACGAGGAATTATGGAATATCGCCACCCTGATGAAGGCCGATGTTGAGGGTATAGTTCTCAAGGGCGATGATATCAGCGAGCTTGTGTTTGCCATCGACCGTGTGGCTTCCGGGCGGACTTACCGAAGTGCCGCTTTCGATGAGCGCCGTACCGAGGCGCTTAATACCGACGGCATATTGTCGGCTGTCGATATCGAGGTTCTGAGGCGCTTGTCGAAAGGCGAGCATAACCGCGATATATCGGCAGCCATGTGTCTGAGCGAAAAATCCATAGAATACCATCGGTCGAATATTCTCAGGAAGTTGTGCTCCAGAACCATGGCCGAGGCCACGCGGCGTGCGATACGTCTGGGCATAATTACGGTGCTATGTATGGCTGTGTCGGTAACGACCGGTGCCGAGACTCCGGAGGCTGTCGATCTGGGTTTGTCGGTATTGTGGGCCGACCGTAATCTCGGAGCCGGAGCGCAAGGGGAAGCGGGCGAGTATATCGCCTTTGCCGAGACAGAAGAAAAAACCGCCTATACATGGGCAAGTTATCTGCATTGCGACAACGGCGACATGTTTCAGTGCCATGATCTGGGTTCGGACAATATAAGCGGCACTGTTTACGATGCGGCAGCCGTGCGTCTTGGTGGCGGATGGCGTATGCCTACCGTGGCGGAGTTCGAGGAATTGTGCGCCTGTGAATATTCGTCGGCCACGGAGGGAGAAATGCCGGTGATTGTATTTGTGGGAGCGAACGGAAATTCCATAAATTTGCCTGTGGCCGGATATATGTCGAACGAAAGGCTTCTGCGAAAAGGTGCGGAAGGAATATACTGGACGGGAAACTGCGAAATCGAAGAGGAGGAATACGAGGGAGAGCTGATGAGACTGATTTCTCCGTTCAATCTGCTGCTTACCCGGGAATCGGTCATATCGCCGACATATGGCAATGCATCGCTTGGCGCTTGTGTACGTCCGGTAAAGGACCGCAGCACAGCACTGGGAGGCGCAACTTCTTCGCCGGCATCGGTAAGGGCTGTATATTCTGTCGATGGACTCAAGCTAAGCGATTCTGGAGCAAAAGGATTCTATATTGAGATTCTCGACGATGGTACTGTCAGGAAAGTGAGAAAGTAGACTTTACATAAGCGTCGGCTCCAAGCGCCGGTTTCAGGATTTATGGATTTCCCTAAATTTGTTTTAGGGAAATCCATAATTGTTTGTATAACAATGTTTTAAAATTATAATTCATGTAATTTTACGCCGCCGATTTCATATCTTTGCATTATAATCCAATCATTAACACAATTTATTAGAGAGAATAATGCGATTTTTTGAAAATCGGCTATGGCTTTCAGTCTGGACGGCTACGGCTCTTTCGCTGCTGACCGTGGCATGCGGCGATGAGCTACAGTTGCCCGACCGTAACTCCGCTGCGGAAAAATGCGCTGTTGAATTGAAGGCCGCTATCAGCCAGCAGGCATCATCACGGGCCGATGAAAGCGGTTTTGCCGATGGCGACCGTATGGGCGTATTTGTGGTGAATTACAATTCGGGGAGTCCGGGCACGCTGGAACTACGCGGCAATCAGGCCAGTAACGTGGCATATACGCTTGACGCAGAAAGCGGACACTGGAAACCGGCTACAGATGTGTTCTGGCTCGATGAAGAAACCCCCGCCGACATATACGGCTACTATCCATACGACAATTCGCTTGCGAGTGTGGATGCATATCCGTTGGAACTGAGCGAGGACCAGGCGGCCCCCGGAGAATACGAAGCCTCGGACTTTCTGTGGGCCGTGGCCCCGGCGGCTGTACCGGGCAAGCCCGTGTCTCTTACATTCCGGCATGTTATGGCCGGGGTACAGGTCGACCTGCGTCAGGGCAACGGGTTCGCGCCCGGCGAGTGGGAGAGTCTTGACCGTATAGTGGCGGTAGCCAGCTGCGTGCGCGGCTGTGAGATAAATCTGGCCTCCGGAAGCGTGCAGGCCGTAGGAAAAGCCGACCGTCCGATACTTATGAATCCGGACAGTCCCGACAGTTACAGGGCAGTCGTCGTGCCGCAGCGGGTGGAAGCCGGCAATACAGTGATAAGCATCACAATCGACGGCGTGCCTTACAATTATGTGCGCGACGGCGGAATGGACTACAGCGGCGGCAAGCTGCACAAATTCACAATGCGCGTCGACCGTAACGAAGCCACAGGCAAATATGCCGTGACGCTTACCGACAGTGATATATGCGAGTGGGAGGCTGACCGCAGCAGTCATAATTTCGAGGCGAACTCTTATCTGGTGGTTCATTGCGCCGAGGCGGGCACGCTGAAAGCGGCCATAGCTGCCGCCGGTGCCGATTACCGTACGGTGAAGAACCTCAAGGTCACCGGTACGCTCGACTGGACCGACTTCAAGACTATGCGCAATGAAATGGAAGCGCTTACGGCACTGAACCTGAAGGAAGTGCGCGTGGTGAATGCCATTACCGATAAAATCAACGGCAGCGAGGTGCTGGAGTCGGCGGTGAACGACTGTCTGCCTATCGACGCCCTGAGCGACAAGGCCAGCCTTCGGCGACTGATACTGCCCGAAGGCATAACCCGTATAGGCAACAACGCGCTGGCGCATCTGCGTCTGACATCCACACTGATTATACCCGAGTCGGTGAAAGTGTTCGACCCATGGTGTTTTCAGTGCATTGGCGATGAAGCCACAATAGTGTTGCCGAACAGTTATGAGTCGGTCGGCGACTGTGCGTTCTACGGCTGTGCCGCCACCTTTGAGCTGAAACTGCCGTCGACATTAAAACACATTGGCTCCGATGCCTTTATGCGCTGTGTCAACGCTTACGGAACTTTCGCCCTGCCTCCGGGTCTGGAATACCTGGGAGGTGGAGCATTCAACGAATGCGGTCGCGAGCTTCAGGGCGACATTGTAATACCGGTGGCCATCACCGATGTGCCGCGCATCTGTCCCGGCTTTGCCAACGGCACCAATCTTATACTCCACGAGGGTGTGAGAACTATAAGCGACGATGCATTCTCCGGCCAGCGCTTTAACAGTCCGGTAGTGTTTCCGTCGGGTCTCGAACGTATAGGTTATCAGGCCTTCGCATTCTGTCGCTTTGCCGGCAACATAAGTCTGCCCGCCGGGCTGAGATATATCGGGGAGCGGGCCTTCATGGAGACCAACACCGGCGGCGATATTGAGTGGCCGGCCAATATAGAGACAACCGGAAGCGCCTTCAACTGCACCTCGGTCAGCTCGGTGGTGATAGGCAACAATGTGCTGCAGATCGGGTCGGAATCGTTCAGCCGCAACCACAGCATGCGTACAGTGCGTATCGGTGCCAATGTGGAGTATGTAGGCCCTGACGCATTTTCCGACTGTCCGGCCCTGCAGACTATGGTGTGTATGGCCAAGACCCCGCCCCGTGCCACTGCCGATGCTTTCAGCGGAATCTACTTCGACAAATGCGTGCTTGAAGTTCCCGCCGGGTCGGTGTCGGCTTATCGCAATGCCGATGGCTGGAAACAGTTTCTGAACATCACCGAACATCACGAACTGGCGGTGAATCTGCCCGAAATCAGCTGTCTTGACAAAGGGGTCACACGCAGCGCCATGGTACGGGCCGAAGGTTCGTGGCGGGTAAGTTCATGTCCGTCGTGGGTAAGAGTCGAGCCTTCGCAAGGAAACGGCAAAGGAGAAATAACAATCGAGGTCGAGGCCATGGCCGCATCGGCATCGTCACGTGAGGATGAAATAGTGTTTACTCTCGACGGCAAGGACTACAGCACATACACCACTGTGCGCCAGCTGAGCGCCGACCATGGCGAAGACGTGGAGCAGGTGCTGCAGCAGGCATGGGCCGGAGGCAGTGACATACCGCTGTTCATTGTAGGCGAGGGATTTACTGCCGACCGTATCGCCGACGGCACTTACGCCGCTGTAATGCGCAGTACCATGGAACAATTCTTCGCCATAGAGCCGTACCGCAGCCTGCGCGGGCACTTCCGTGTAAGCACCGCCTATGCATGCTCTCCCGACGAGGGGGTAGGCGATGTGGCCACTATGAAAAACACATGTTTTAATACCGACGGTACCACTCCTGATGAGCAGGCTCTACGGTCTTATATCGGCAGAGTGTCGCCGTCGGTTTTATCGTCTCTTAGCCGTGCGCTGGTGATAGTGGTGTGCAATTATAATTCATTCTCAGGCTCAGGCACCATATGTGACGACGGATTAGCAATCGCCGCCATCGGCCATGTCGACGAGGCATATCCGTACGACCAGCGCGGACTGGTGCAGCACTTCGCCGGCGGCGAGGCATTTGCCGGTCTGGGCAACGAGGGAGTGGGGCACTTCCACCATATCAAGGGCTGTCCGTGTCCGATGTGCTCCGATATCACACGCTTCAACAGCATGAAGCAGCGTGGCTACTTCGAGAACCTCAGTATGTCGGGCAAGATGAGCGATGCTCCGTGGCGCGACTTTATCTTCCATCCGAATTACAGTGCGGTGGTAGATATGTGGGAAGGTGGCTACAACCACAGTCGCGGAGTATGGCGTTCGGAGGCCAACAGTGTGATGAACACCTATATAAGCTATTTCAACGCCATATCGCGCTATACTATCTACCGGAGTGTGATGCGCCGCGCGGGCCTGGAGGCGAGTCTTGAACATTTTATTTCTATCGACAAATACGAACCAGCTCAATAAATGAAACGACAAATAAATATGGTGCCTGCGGCTCTGTCGGCGGCATTGCTGCTTGCCGGAGCCTGCTCGGAGAGTCCGCTGATGTCTCCGCTGCCGGACTCCTCGGCCTCAGGCGCGGAAATACGGCTGCAGGCCGAGATTGATCAGATTAACAGTTCGCGTGCCGATGACAACGGTTTCGCCAATGGCGACAATATCGGTGTATATGTGGTTGACTTCGGAGCCGATGGCCAGCCGTCGCCGCTTACACCGGATGCCCGTCCGGCAAGCAACGTGAAATTCACCTTCGATGCCGCCTCCGGCCAGTGGACCGGCGAACGTCCGCTATATTTCACCGATGACCATACTCAGGCCGATGTATATGGCTATTACCCTTACCGGGAGGAAATGCCCAGCACGGAGTCCATGCGTCACAGTGTGAGCGAAAATCAGAACACAGAGTCTTCGGGCAGAAAGCTGTCGGGCTATGAGTCCTCCGACCTGCTTGTGGCTGCCTCGGGCGCGGTGAGTCCATCGGTGCCGCTGATAAATCTTGTGTTCCGCCATGTAATGGCCGGAATACAGGTTACTCTCGTGGAGGGCGAGGGTTTCGACGATGGCGAATGGCAAGAGCTTGAGAAATCGGTGATTGTCGGTGGAACTTTGCTTGACGCAGAGGTGGATATTGCCTCAGGCAATGTAACTCCGGCCTCCGACAGCCGTCGTGCCTCGATTATAGCTGCGGCCAATGGCATGGACTTCCGCGCTGTGGCAGTGCCGCAGACAGTTCCGTCGGGAACAGTGCTGCTGACGCTGAATGTAGGCAGCGATTCTTACCGCTTTGTGCGCGACAGCGACATGGAATACCTTTCCGGCAGCTTGCATAAGTTCACCATCGAGGTTACCAAGTCGCTTCCGTCGGGCGACTATGAGTTCAGCCTTATAGGCGAGGCTATCACCGCCTGGGAGAGCGACCCCGCCAGCCATGACGGCAAACTTAAGGAATACCGGGTGGTGGACGTGCCGCAGGCCGGAGGACTCCGTCAGGCCCTTGAGTCGGCAGGAATAAAGTACAGCGGGGTGGTGAACCTGAAAATCACCGGACAGCTGAATCACGACGACTTCTTTTTCATGCGCGAGAACATGAAACAGGTCGAGGCCCTGAGCCTTAAGGATGCCATATGCCAGAGTGGCGACCAGGATTATCCCGTAGGCCTGCCGGTAGATGCCTTCAACGGCATGAAGCTGCTCGGAAGCGTTGTGTTTCCCGACAAGATGCAGGTGATCGGCGGCGGAGCTTTCCGTAACACCAATCTCAGCGGCTCGCTTAACCTGCCGGAAGGACTGGTGAAAATCGGAGGGTCGGCATTCAGCAACTGGGGCGCATATACCGACTGCAAGCTTAATCTTACAGGAACACTCACTTTGCCCTCGACATTGAAGATAATAGAAAGTTCGGCGTTTGAGAACAACAACTTCACCGGTCGGCTGATTTTGCCGGAAGGTCTGCAGGAGATAGGCGATGGCGCCTTCAAGGATTGCGCTTACATAAGTGGTCCGTTGAAACTGCCGTCGACGCTGAAAGTTCTCGGAGTGGAGTCGTTTCAGGACGCCAGGAGTCTGAGCGGACGTCTTGAGATACCGTCAGGCATCACCGTGCTTGAGCGGGCATTCGCATCAACCGGATTCAGTACCATAGTTGTGCCCCGGCATCTTGCCGCACTTGGCAACGATGCTTTGGCCGGAACCACATTCCGTGGCGATTTCATTGTGCCTGAGACTGTAACCGCCATAGGCGAGGGTGCGTTCCGGAACTCGCGGTTCAGCCATGTGGTTCTGCCGCAGAAACTCGAATTTCTCAACGACCGCTGTTTCCAGGGCTGCGGCAATCTTATCGACACCATTATCGTACCGCCGCTGATCGAGACTGTCGGCGCCGAGTGCTTTCAAGGCTGCACACAGCTCGATGCAATTGTTTTGCCCGGGTCGGTTACCCGTATCAAGGAGTTCGCGTTTGAAAACTGCCGGTCGCTTACCTATCTGCGCTGTGATGCCGCGGAGCCGCCCGCAGTGCCCGAAAATGCCTTCCAGGGAATCAACAAAGATAATTTCACAGTAGAGGTGCCAGAGGCAAGTGTCGACAAGTACCGTCAGGCTCCCGGCTGGAGGGAGTTCCGTCGCATAAGCGCCTACCGGGGCTTTGTGGCCCGTCCGTCGAAATACAATGTGCTCAACAACGGCGGCACACGTACGATAGTTCTTAACGCCGATGACGCATGGGAGCTGACCTCGATTCCTTCGTGGTGTAGTGTAAATGTGACTTCAGGCAATAAAAAAACCGAACTGACGCTCACCGTCGACCGTCTGCCACATGGGGCGGGCAACCGAAGCGACATTGTCGAGTTCCGGCTGGCCGGCGATGGAGGTCATACCACACATGTGAATGTGAGCCAGTACGACTATGACTATGATGAGGACGCACTGGTGCAGCTTTCGCAGTCGTCGCGGGGCAAGGGGATAAATCTGTTTGTGGTGGGCGATGGCTTCGATGCCGCCGACATAGCCTCCGGAGAGTATCTTGCCGCCATGGAGCGCGAGGCCGGCTATATGTTCGCCGTGGAACCTTATGCAAGCTATCGCGACTATTTCAATGTCTACACCGCCATAGCGCTCTCCGACGACAGCGGGGTAGAGGACGTGAACCATTGGCGCACTACCAAATTCCATACCGTGATAGCGAACTCCGATGCCCGCCTGAGCAGCGACTACAACGCAGCCATGGCATATTGCGCCGAAGTAATGCCATCGCTTGCCGACGGTCCGGAGCCGCAGCTCGGTATGATACTTGTGGCCAATTCCGACATATATGAAGGCGTGACTTATTCCGACTACGGCTATAACTTCTGCGCGGTGGTTACCATGAGCACTCTCGACTATCCGTACGATGCACGCGGACTGGTACTGCATGAGGCCGGAGGTCATGGCTTAGGACGTCTCGCTGATGAATACAGCTACCATCAGGCATATCTCCAGAAGTGTACCTGTGTGTGTTGCGAGCACAAGTCCGACCTTGAACTGATGCAAAGCTATGGCTACGGACTGAATCTCAGTCTGCAGGGCCGTTCAGGCGAGGTGCCGTGGCGGCATCTGATGTTCCATCCCGATTATTCATCGGACGTTGACATATATGAGGGCGGATTTTTCCATTCGCGTGGAGTGTACCGTTCGGAATTCAACAGCTGCATGAACAACAACGTGTCGTATTACTCGGCATGGAGCCGTGAGCTGATAGTGCGGAACATAATGTTTCTGGCCGGCGAGGAATTCGTGCTCGACGACTTCTATGCCACAGACCGACGCGCCATCGCGCAGGCGGCCGCTCCGATATTGTCGCGCTCGGCTTCCGCTGTTCCGTTGTCGATGAGCTGCCGGGCGCCGGTATTTGTGCGGAGCTTTGAATTCGACAGGAAAGGAGGCAGAAAATGAAAGCATATAATATCATATTACTTACATTGTTCGGCGCTGCGGCACTCGGCTCATGCAGCGATGAACTGACAGTGCCCGTCGCCGGGGGGGCTGCATCGGCGCCGATACGCCTTTCGGCTGCATACCCTGTTGTATCGCGGGCATCGGATGCCGGCTTCGACGATGGAGACCGCATGGGGGTATACGTGCTTGATTATGACAATGACCAGGTGCAGGACATGACCGATGCGGCTGTGCGTGCCCGGAACATACGCTTCCGTTTCAGCGAGGCCGACAACAGCTGGAACGGAGCCGCCGAGATTTACTGGCGCGACGAACAGACCCCGGCCGACATCATAGCGTACTATCCATACGATTCCGCTTTGTCGGAACCTTCTGCGATGCGCCACAGCGTGGCCCGCCGTCAGGACACGGAGCGAAGTGCCACCGAACCTGGAGGGTATGAGGCCTCCGACCTTCTCAGGGCCAGGGCGGTCAGGATAATGCCTACGGCAGAGAAGGTGAATCTCACATTCGGCCATCTTATGGCAGGTGTGAGGGTGTGTCTTGTGGAAGGCAGCGGATTTGCCGATGGCGAATGGAGCGGTCTTGAACGCAATGTGCTTGTGAGCGGAGTGGTGCCTGGCGGAATCGTTAATCTCGCCGACGGCACAGTTGCTGCGGATGCGTCGGGCACGGCCATAAGCATCACGCCGCTGGAATATAACGGTGAGTACCGTGCGGTGGTGTTCCCGCAGACTGTAGCCGCAGGAGTTGCGGTAGTAGCCATCAATGTGGGAGGCGACAGTTATATGCTGCGCCGCGACAGCGACATGCACTATGTGCAGGGCAAGATGCACAGTTTCACCATCACTGTCGACAAGAAATCCGATGGTGGTCTGGAGTTCAGTCTGGAGTCGGAATCAATCAGTCAGTGGATTGATGAAAACGAGTTCCGCGATGGCATCATCCGCCAGTATGTAACCGTTGATGTGCCGCGCCGTGGCGGCCTGGCCGATGCTGTAAAAGAGCTTGGACTTGACCCCGCCCGCATCTATAACCTCAAGCTGCGTGGCGAAATCAATCATCTCGATTACGATTACATACGCGGCAATATAGTGAATCTGAATGCTGTTAATCTTTACGAGACAGTAAGCTATGCCGAAGATAAGGCCGATGAGATACCCGACAGGGCCTTCGAGGAAATGCGCACGCTGCGTCATGTGATATTTCCCGGAAAGCTTCGGCGCATAGGCGGATGGAGTTTCCGTGCTACCGGTCTGACAGGCGACCTTGTGATACCTGAAGGCGTGGTAAGCATAGGCTCCGAGGCGTTCCAGAGCTGTGGCACGCTGGTAGGAAGTCTGACACTGCCGTCGACACTTGAGTCTATCGACTGGAATGCCTTCGGCGGTGCCTCTCTGAGCGGAAACCTCACACTGCCGCAGAAGCTCAGAACCATAGGTCCGTCGGCTTTCGGCGGATGCCGCTTTACCGGCGAACTGCATCTGCCCGATGGCGTGGAATCGATAGGCAGCGGTGCGTTCAGTTCGGTAAAGTTCACTGGTTCGCTCACTATACCGCCTTCGCTCACCGTCATCGAGCCGCTGGTGTTCTCGGAATGTACATTCTCGGGCACACTGCAACTGCCTCAGGGCCTGACCGAAGTCGGCGCCGCTGCATTCCGCGGATGTTCGTTCAAGGGTGAGCTGGCATTGCCGTCATCGCTCAGACGCATCGATTCAGAAGCTTTTCAAGCTTGCTGCTTCTCAAGTGTGGTACTCCCCGAAAAACTGGTATTTCTTGGCAATAACGCATTCGCCGACTGCAGCCGTCTGTCGGGCACACTGAACATTCCCGAAGGCATTACATTTATAAGTCACTGCTGTTTCAGCGGCTGTACCTTGCTGTCCGGGATAGTTTTGCCTGAAAGCATCACCACAATTGAGGGCGGAGCTTTCATGAACTGCTACAATCTCACATCCATCGTATCGCATAATCCGGAGCCGCCACTGCTCAGGACCGACCGTTATGACAGTTCCTTCTGGTTCGCTTTCGAGGGAGTGCCCAAGGACAATTTCGCAGTGCAGGTTCCGGAGCAGTCGGTGGAGACTTACCGTTCGGCCCTGGGATGGAGTGGATTCCGAAGGATTTCGGCATATAGGAATTTTGTTTGCCGTCCGTCGATGGCCTGTGCCCTCGGTACAGCCCATGAAGAGACACTGGTTCTGAACGCCGATGCGTCCTGGACGGTAAGCCACAAACCCGACTGGGTGCGGCTGTCGGTTCTCTCGGGCAACGGAAAAACGGAGTTACGCCTGAGTTTCGAGCCTATGTCCGGCAGCAGCGGCAAGCGCAGCGACTATATTGAGTTTACACTTGAAGGCGGGAAGGCTGTGACGCGCTGCGACCTGAACCAGTATGCCTATGAGTATGGCGAGGACGAATGTGTGGTTTTGCAACGGGCTACCCGAGGCCGAGGCATAGACGTGCTGTTTGTCGGAGAAGGCTTCGACGCCTCTGCCATAGCTTCGGGCGATTATATGCGCAAGGTCGGTGAGCAGATGGAATATTTCTTCGGCATAGAGCCGTATACATCATACCGCGAGTATTTCAATGTCTATGCCTGTGTGAGCCTCTCGCAGGAAACGGGAATAAACACCGACAACAACTATTTCAACTCGCGTTTCGGCGCCTTGTATACCTCGGGAAATCTGATGCTCGACAATGCCGATATGGTATGGGACTATGCGGTGGAGAAATCGCCGCTGACCCGTGAGCGTATGCCGCAGTCGCTTATTGTGGTTGCGCTGAATTCCGACGAATATGGTTCGGCGACACTCTTGAGTGAAAATGGGTCGGCCATAGCAATGGTGTGCGGCAGTTCCGACCCTTATCCGATGGACAGCCGCGGAGTGTTCCAGCATGAGGCCTGCGGCCATGCCTTCGGCAAACTCGGCGAGGAGAGAATCAATGCCACCGCCTATCTGAGTTCCAGCGAGCGCCAGGCCATTGAACGCGCCCGGCAAAGAGGATGGTATGCCAACCTTTCACTGAACGGAATGCTGAGCGATGTGCCGTGGAGTCATTTCATATTCGACCCTCGCTACAGCGATAAGGTGGATGTGTTTGAAGGTGGTTACGGAAAAAGCCGTGGCTGTTTCCGGGCGGAAATCAACTCATGCATGAATTACGGCATACCTTATTTCAGTGCTGCGGCCCGTCAGGAAATCGTGCGTAGGATTCTCGATTATTCCGGCGAAGGTTTCTCGATGGAGAAATTCTATGCCCTTGACAACGACAACTGGGGTCTGTCGGCGCGTTCGGCAACGGAGATGCAGGTTCCGGTGCAGTCGGCACATAATCCGTTGAGAGTAGTGAAATCAAAAAAATACTAATCATATCATTTTAGGAAATGAAATCATTTTTATCAATACTGATACCGGCGGCCATCGCATCGGCAGCGGTATCCTGCTCCGATGGCGGTTCTACGGCCCAGCAGCCCGGCAGCAATGAAATATCTTTTTTATGTGGCTTTGCCGCCTCCGGGCGGGCATCCGACACCTCATTTGATGCCGATGACAGAATCGGCGTGTATATCGTAGAGGAAGGTGCGGCGCTTGAGCTTGGCGGAAATGAACTCAACAACGAGCTTTTCACCTTCGACGGCAGTAGCTGGAAAAGCAGTCGCAAGGTGTACTGGAACGAGGGTGTCCACGATGTGTATGCTTATTATCCTTACAATAAAAAGGTGAATGATACCCGGAACTACACATTCGACGTGCAGACCGACCAGTCGGACCACAGCGGTCTGACAGCTTCGGATTTCGTCTGGGCATCGGCAAGCGGTGTGGTGGCGTCTTCATCGCCGGTGCCGCTTCAGTTCTCGCACCGTATGAGCAAGGTGGTGGTGCGCCTTGAGAAAAGCGATGATTTCAAGGGCGATATACCATCGGACTGCGAGGTGTATATACACAGTACTGTGGGTCGCGGACTGATTGACCTGTCGACCGGCGATGTGATGCGCGACAACGACAGTGGCACTGTTACAGTAAAGGCATGCAAGACCGCCGCCAACGAGTATCAGGCAATTGTGGTGCCGCAGAATCTCAGTTCGCGCCGTCCGCTTGTGGAGGTAGTGACTCAGGGAGTCAGCTATCTGATGGAAGGTACCATCTCTTTCCGGCAGGGATGCAGCCACAGCGTGGTTGTGACACTTACGCGTAATCCCGAGCAGACAAAGATAGAAATCGGAGGTTCAATCGGAGGCTGGAACTGAACATGGTCAGACAGATGATATTGGCCTCGACGGTGTTGTGCGTGTCGTTCTGCGCCGCAGGAGCTGTTTATAAAGGCGACTTTAATGGTGATGGCAAGGTGGATCTTGCGGATATGATGCTGATGTACCGGAAGGACAGCCGGCACGATTTGAATTCCGACGGACGTGTGGACGATTCGGACCTGCATTATATGGCCGATCTGATTCTGAACGACAAGCTTGTAGAGGACAGCGGACTCTCGGTCGGGATAGGCGGCTGGGATGATGGAGGGGAGGATTTCGGCGGAACTGTCGGCGGAAATGCGCCGAGGTATCCGGGACGTTCCTGCTCGTTCGGAATAAGAGACTTTGTGGTTGATGAAGGCACTTTGTCGTGCTCTTGCAATGTTTATTTCGATTGCGGCGATGAAAGTGTAAGTGCGTTAATGTTGCGGATGACAGTGCCGGCCTGGACCGGTATAAGCGACGACAACTTTGATTTCACGCCGGATGAGTCGTTTGTATCCGACCATAAATTTTACGGCAGGACTGTGGTTCGGAAGAATGCCGAAAGTATTGAGCTGAGAGTGCTTCTTTATTCGCCGGAACTTGAGCCGTTGCAGCAGAGCGGCGTTTTGGCCTGTTTGCGATTCGCTTATACCGGACCGTTCCAGATGGTGTTCAGTAACTGCCAGGCGGGATATGATGAAGGAGTTCTGTATATGCCGGACCATAGCGCTGCCGTGAAGTATGTGAGTTCTTCGCTGGTTGAAGCCGCTGCAGGCGAAGCGGCTTACAATGTATATAGTACGGACGGTATCCTTAAATACAGTTCTGTAAGGGATATCGATGCGCTTCCGAAAGGAATCTATATAGTTGTTCCGGAGGCAATGCCGGCAGAGGCGGCGAGAAGCCGTGTGGTTATTTTGCGGTGATGATTCCGCGCAGGTCGTTCAGTTTTGTGAGGGCCTCGATTGGAGTGAGCCGGTTGATGTCGAGTCCTATCAGGGCATCGCGCACTTGCTCCAGCACGGGGTCGTCGAGCTGAAAGAAACTGAGTTGCATACCATCGGCGATTTCCATTATTTGGCGATCGCCGTTTTCGTCTCTGTTCCGTTCAAGCTGTCGCAGCACGTTTTCGGCCCTGTCGATTATGGCCTGCGGCATGCCTGCGAGTCTGGCCACATGAATTCCGAAGCTGTGCTGGCTTCCTCCGGGTGCGAGCTTGCGCAGAAACACGACTTTGCCGTCGATTTCCTTTACGGCTACGTTGTAGTTGGCAATGCGGCCGAACGAGGCTTCCATGTCGTTGAGTTCGTGATAGTGCGTTGCGAAGAGGGTCTTGGGATGCTCATCGCCGTGCTGGTGCAGGTATTCTACAATCGACCATGCTATTGATATGCCGTCGTATGTCGATGTGCCCCGGCCAAGCTCGTCGAACAGTATCAGCGAGCGCTGGCTTACGTTGTTCAGGATTGCTGCGGCCTCGTTCATCTCTACCATGAATGTGGACTCTCCGAGCGAAATGTTGTCGCTGGCACCCACGCGGGTGAAGATTTTGTCGATTACTCCTATGTGAGCGCTTTCAGCGGCCACGAAACAGCCTATCTGAGCCATGATTACGTTCAGTGCCGTCTGGCGCAGCAGGGCGGATTTACCCGACATGTTGGGGCCGGTTATCATCATGATCTGCGTGCGGTCGTTATGCAGCTCGACCGAATTGCTGATATATGGTTCGCCCGGCGGCAGTTGTCGCTCGATTACCGGGTGACGTGCCTCGGTTAGCTTCAGCAGCAGCGAGTCGTCGACAATCGGGCGGTTGTAGCGGTAGGTGCGGGCTACATCGGTGAATGCCGTGAGTACATCTACAGTGGCAAGTATTGCGGCATTGGCCTGCAGGCGTGGAATTGCCGTGGCGAGACTGTGGAGCAGGGCCTCGTAGAGGCGGCGTTCTATGATATCGATGCGTTCCTGTGCTCCGGTTATCTGCTCCTCGTATTTTTTAAGTTCTTCGGTAATGTATCGTTCGGCGTTTACCAGGGTTTGTTTGCGTATCCATTCGGCCGGAACTTTGTCTTTGTGGGTGTTGGTTACCTCGATATAATAGCCGAATACGTTGTTGAATCCGATTTTGAGCGAGGGTATTCCGGTGGCCTTGCTCTCGCGGGCCTGAATCTGAAGGAGGTATTCCTTGCCGTTGGTCGACAGGGAGTGGAGGTTGTCGAGTTCCGGGTCGACACCCGCTTTGAAAACCGGACCCCGGCCCAGGGCGTTGGGGGCATCGTTACGCACTTGTCGGCGTATGATGTCGATGATGTCTTCACAGGGGTCAAGGCGTGCGGCCATGGACTTGAGACCCTGCAGATCGCTTTTGTCGCACAGGCGTCGTACCGGTTCAACGGCATCGAGCGCGGTGGCAATGGCAAGAATCTCGCGTGGCGTTATGCGGCGTGTGGCGAGTTTGGAAATCAGTCGTTCAAGGTCGCCCATGCCGGAGAGAGCGTAAGATGCCTCATCGCGGTCGTCGGGTTTGCGGAAGAAGTATTCCACCACATCGAGCCGTGCGTTGATTTCGTTGGGGTCTTTCAGCGGAAAAGCCAGCCAGCGTCTGAGCAGACGTGCTCCTCCGGGACTTACTGTGCGGTCGAGTACCGAGAGCAGCGACCGGCCGTCGCGTTCGAGCGAGTCGAGCAGTTCGAGGTTTCTGACTGTGAACCGGTCGAGACGCACGAAGTGGTCCTGGTCGATGCGCGAAATGGCTGTGATATGTCCGGTGTGAGTGTGTTTGGTAAGGTCGAGGTAGTGAAGAATGGCACCGGCGGCGGTTATGGCCTGGGTCATGCCGTCGATGCCGAAGCCTTTTAGCGAGGCGGTTCCGAATTGTCTCAGGAGGCGTTCGGTGGCGTTTTCGTAGGTGAACATCCAGTCGTCGAGTTCGAAACTTGCCGGATGTGTGCTGAATGCCTGTCGGGCGGTGTCGAGTCGCCCGTGTTCGACAATCAGTTCTTTCGGGGCCATAGATTCCAGAATCTTGTCGATGTATGCGGTGTTGCCTTGCGCCGTAAGGAATTCTCCGGTGCTGATGTCGAGAAAAGCCACGCCGGTGGCATCGCGGCCGAAGCTCACGGCTGCAAGGAAGTTGTTCTCTTTGTTCGAGAGAACGGTGTCGGCCATGGCCACTCCGGGCGTTACAAGTTCAGTGATGCCGCGTTTTACAAGCTTTTTGGTGAGTTTCGGGTCTTCGAGCTGTTCGCATATGGCCACACGTTTTCCGGCTCTTACCAGCCGGGGCAGGTATGTGTCGAGGGCGTGATGTGGAAATCCGGCGAGTTCTACCGACTGGGCAGCCCCGTTTGCGCGCCTGGTGAGAGTGATTCCGAGTATTTCTGATGCGGTTATGGCATCGTCGGAAAAAGTTTCGTAAAAGTCGCCCACCCGGAAAAGAAGCACAGCATCGGGATGCTTGGCTTTCATCTCGGAATACTGCTTCATGAGTGGTGTCTCCACATATTTCTTGGCCATTATTTTTTGTGGTTAAGCAGTTTGCGCTGGCGAAGCGGTATCATTATGGACGTAAATATCTGTATGGCGGCTCCGGCAAGGGTGAATGCGAGCCAGTCGCGCATTTTGCCGTTCGGATAAAACATGAAAAATGTACCTACGCAAAAAAATATGGCGCTCCAGCTTTCAAGCCTGTAGAGACGGCGCAGGCGCAGGTCGTTTCCGGTTCTGACTGTGAACAGACGGCACAGAAGCAGGGTCAGTGCGCCGGCTGCGTATACGTATCTGAACCAGGACCCGGGTTCGAAGGGGTGCCAGATGAGTGGTTCTACTGTTGCTATGGCAATAAGCAGCAGTCCTGCCGGTATGAGTGCCTGAAGTATTTTATTTCTTTGGTTTGTCATTTTTTTTGTTTCGGATTATGCATGGATTTCGGAGAGTGGCTGCATGGGCCGTAGGTTGCGGACGGTGTCAGTTTTCCGCTTCCATCAGGTATACGTCTTCGCCGGGACGGTTCATGTTGTGTTCCTCGCGCACAACTTGTTCCACGGCCCTGGGGTCGCTGCGCAGCTGCTGGTTGAGCTTGTGGTAGTAGGCCACGGAGTCGGTGGTGGCCGATACTTCACGTTCGAGAGAGTCGATTACTCTCTGATATTCGACTTTCTTCATCGCCGAATGTGAGCTGAAGAAGAGCAGGTACACAAAATAGCCTATCACCACCAGAGCGGCGACAGATATATATCGGCTCAGCCAGCTGCGCCGTTTTACATTGGGTTCGTTTTCATTTTCCATCGCATGAATTTATGGCAAAATTACGCAATTTATGTCAATCATGCAATAGAGACCTCGATGCCGGTTGCTTCGGATATTCGTTGGCCGATGCTTTTTAACTCGTCGTGTTCCACGCGCTGCAGACTTTGTTCGGGGGTGCGCCGGTCGATTGAGTAAATCATTATGCTGCGTGGTTTTATGCGCCGGTATGCTTCAATGAGAGCGTCGATTTCCTGAGGGGTGCTGTTGTCGACGGTTTGTCCGTTGTGGCTTCCCCGGGTTATCATTGTCTGGATGATACCGCTTCCGGAAAACTGGCTTAGTTGCCGGATTACTTCGTTGAGGTCGAATGCCTTGTTCGGGCGGTCGAGCAGTTTTACGGTTTGTTCGATGGCGCTGTCCAGTTTCAGGATGTTGTTGTCGACTTTTTTAAGAGCTTCCGCCACCTCGGCTTTGCCGAGCATTGTCGAATTCGTGAGCACACTGATTTTCACGTCGGGGAAATATCTGTCGCGCAGAGCGATTGTGTCGTTGATTATTTCCGGAAAATCGGGGTGTATAGTTGGTTCGCCGTTTCCTGAGAATGTGATTACATCGAGCCGGTCGCCGCAGGCTTGCATTGTTGCGAGTTTGTCTTCAAGCATCCGTGCAACTTCGTAACGGGCCGGGAGTCCGCTTTTACCCGGTCCCTGGGCGTTGTATCCGGCTTCGCAGTATATACAGTCGAATGTGCATGTTTTGCCATCGGTGGGCGAGAGGTTCACACCAAGCGATGCTCCTAATCTGCGGGAGTGTATCGGGCCGAATATAGTGCTGTGGAAAAGTATTGTCTGCATTAGAGGGTGTTATTGTTTTTTTCTTTGGAAGAATCTGGCGGTCTGGCCTGCCAGAAGCGATACGGCGGCAATCACTCCGAGCACTGCCAGCAGGTCGGGCCACGACAGCCTTACCGGGTAGTACTCGATGGTAAGCGCCGAGGCATCGGCGTTGAGTTTGATTATATGGCCGTATTGTTGCCACAGCGACAGTATCGCGCCGAGTATTATGCCGCATATGCCGCCGAACATGCTAATAAGCCATCCTTGCCAGATGAATATGGCGCGTATCATCGGCAGTCCGGCGCCCATGGAGCGCATCACTTCCATATCGGATTTTTTTTCTACTATAAGAAGCGACAGGGTGCTTATCACATTGAACGATGCGATTATCAAAATGAATATTAGCATCAGAAAGGTAAGCCATTTTTCAATGGCGATCATACGGAATGCCTCGCTTTGCTGCTGCAGGCGGTCGGCGACATTGATGTCCGGACATGTTTTTTTTATTTCGCCGGCGATTGCGCTGATGTCGGCCCAGGGTTCGGCCGCCACCTCTATGGCGCTTGCCTGGTGTTCATAGTCGAGCAGGCGTCGAGCCACATCGATGGGCAGTATTATCAGGTCGTTGTCGAAATCCTGGACATCGCTTCGAAGCACAGACCATACCAGCAGAGTGTCGCCCCGGAACGAAGCTGCCGGATTGGCCGGGTTCACACGGCCTTTCCGCCGTGGAACATATAGCCTGACGGCCCGGTCGGCAGCCGGGGACATGGCTCCGTGGTAGGCCACGCCTGCCGATATGTTTACAGCAGGAAGTCCTGCGGCGGTGTCGGCAAGGAACACTCCGTCGACTGTCAGGGTATCGAGCCGGACAATGTCGGTATAGTTGCGGGGAACGCCTTTGAATCTTACGGGTACCTGGGCGTTGCTGCTTATCAGAAGTCCGCGTTCCAGTACCACCGGAGCTACTGCACGTATTCCGGGTATGGACGATATGGCGGAGGCCAGCGAGTCGCTGTCGGATATTGTTTTGCCACGTGATGGTGTAAGCAACAGGTCTGGGTCGACAGCCGAGGCCTGTGCTTCGCCAAGGTCGGCGAAACCGTTGAACACCGATAACACTACCACTATGGCGGCTGTGGCAACGGCCACGCCCGCCAGAGAGATTATGGATATGATGTTTACGGCTGTGTGCCGTTTTTTGGCGAATAGATAGCGCAGGGCTATGCGGACACTGAGCATCGGCTTACTTCTCGAGCAGGTGGTCGATGTTTTCGATGTAGTCGAGTGAGTCGTCGAGATAGAACTGCAGTTCGGGAGTCTTGCGCAGCTGGAATCGTACTTTGGCCGCCAGTTCGTAGCGTATTGTCTTGGCGCTGCGGTTGATGTTGTCTATTATTTCCTGTGCGTTTGTTGAAGGAAAAATCGACAGATATGCCCGTGCTATGGACAGGTCGGGGGTTACGCGCACGGTGCTGACTGATATGATGACTCCGTGAGTCTTGGCTGTCTGCTGGCGGAATATCTCGCTGAGTTCTTTCTGAAGCAGACGTGCTATTTTGGCTTGACGTGTAGTTTCCATATTGTAATATGTATTTATTATTGAATAACGCGCTAAGTGTATGTTTGGATTTCATCATGCTGAAACCACACATATCTGTAATAGGCATCAAAGTTAACTATTTTTTTGTTAACAGCGGCTATGCTCCGGTGAAATTATGTCGTCTGTGGCACGGCTCTTTCATTTAAAAAAGTCTTGTGCTTCCGAAAAGCCTGTTATTTTATAGCGGGGAAAGTCTGAATGGGA
>JAIDBM010000020.1 GCA_029056365.1 Muribaculaceae bacterium
GACTAATTAAAAAAATGACAGTAGACTCAATAATAAGCAGCGCTACGGGTGCGGCAGTGAAGCACCTGTATGGCATAGATGCGGACCCGTCCACACTGGTGCCCCAGCCTACCCGCAAGGATTTCGAGGGAAATCTCACCATAGTGGTGTTTCCGTGGGTTAAGGCCGCACGCAAGTCGCCCGAGGCAGTTGGCCGTGAAATAGGCGATTATCTGGTTGAACACGAACCCGCTGTGGAGCGTTACAACGTTGTGAAAGGATTTCTGAATCTTGTAATCCGTCCTGCCGTATGGAGCCAGGTTCTGGCATCGATTGCCGCAGACGCCGATTACGGTTTCCGGACAGCCACCGACGAATCTCCGCTGGTAATGGTGGAATACTCGTCGCCAAACACCAACAAGCCGCTTCACCTGGGGCATGTGCGCAACAACCTTTTGGGTTATTCGCTGGCCGAGATTCTCAAGGCCTGCGGCAACCGTGTTGTAAAAACCAATATAGTGAACGACCGAGGAATCCATATCTGCAAGTCGATGCTCGCATGGCAGAAGTGGCACAACGGCGATACACCCGAGTCGCTCGGAGTGAAAGGCGACCATCTGATCGGCGACTGCTATGTTGATTTCGACAAGCACTACAAGGCCGAGGTCAAGGCCATGATGGAGGCTGATCCGAATCTGACTCAGGAAGCGGCGGAGGCTGCTTCCCCGCTGATGTCCGAGGCCCGTGAGATGCTTCGCCGCTGGGAGGCCAAAGACCCTGAGGTGCGCAATCTTTGGGAGACAATGAATTCCTGGGTATATGCCGGATTTGACGAAACCTATCGTCGGATGGGAGTTGATTTCGACAAGATTTACTATGAGTCGCAGACTTACCTTGAAGGAAAGGAGAAAGTGCTCGAAGGGCTTGAAAAAGGCATAATGTACCGCAAGGACGACGGTTCGGTATGGGCCGACCTCACCGATGCCGGCCTTGACCACAAGCTCCTGCTTCGTTCCGATGGAACATCGGTGTATATGACTCAGGACATAGGCACAGCCAAACTCCGTTTCGCCGATTACCCTATCGACCGTATGATATACGTTGTGGGCAATGAGCAGAACTACCATTTCCAGGTGCTCTCGCTGCTTCTCGACCGTCTTGGTTTCAAGTGGGGCAAGGACCTGGTGCACTTCAGCTACGGCATGGTGGAACTGCCCGAGGGCAAGATGAAATCGCGCGAAGGAACCGTGGTGGATGCCGACGACCTTATGTCGGAGATGGTGTCCACAGCCCGTGAGGTGGCATCGGAACAGGGACGCAGCGAAGGCATGACCGAAGCCGAAATCGATGAGATAGCGGAAATCGTTGGTCTTGGGGCCTTGAAATATTTTCTGCTGAAGGTCGACCCGCGCAAGAACATGACTTTCAACCCCAAGGAATCAATCGACTTCAACGGCAACACAGGTCCGTTCATCCAGTACACCTACGCCCGCATACGCTCGGTTATCCGCCGTGCATCGGAGGCCGGTTACGAACAGACCGATTACTCGGCGGTCGAGCCATGCGAGAAGGAGACTGTGCTGATTCAGCGTCTGGCCGCCCTGCCCCAGGTTATAGCCGAGGCGGGCCGCAGTTGCTCGCCGGCTCTGATTGCCAACTACGCATACGACCTGGCAAAGGAATACAACCAGTTCTATCACGACTGCCCTATCCTGCGCGAGGACGATGCCGCAAAGCGTAGCCTTCGCCTGGCGCTCAGCGAGGTAACCGCTCGAACAATTAAGGCCGCACTCGGTCTGCTTGGCATGCGTGTGCCTGAAAGAATGTAAACAATAGAAAAAACAGAGCTGAGAATAAAACAGCCACAAAAAAACAAAGCTATGAATAACTTTAAAACAGCCACTCCTCCGCGATACGTGGCAACCGGCGTTTCAGCCGTCATGAAGCAGGTGTATCTGAAAATGACCCTCGGTCTGCTTATCACCGCATTTGTATCGCTTTTCTGCTCTCAGAGCTATGGTTATCTGAGCTTCATAATCTCGAACAGCTGGTTCATGTGGGTTCTGATGGGAGCTGAACTACTGATTGTGTTGAGTATCGGCGGTGCGCTGAATAAACTCGGTACAGCCGTTGGCTTCGGACTGTTCATACTCTTTTCGGTAATCAACGGTCTGGCGCTGACACCTATATTCCTGATATACACCACAGGGTCGATAGTAAAGACTTTCTTTATAACCGCCGGAACATTCGGCGCCATGAGTGTGTATGGATATTTCACCAACAAGGACCTCAGCAAGATGGGTTCCATACTGTTTATGGCGCTTATAGGCCTTATTATAGCCTCGCTTGTAAACATCTTCGCCAAGAGCTCGACTCTCGACTGGATCATAAGCATAGCCGGCGTGATAATATTCGTTGGTCTTACCGCATGGGATACCCAGCAGATCCGTCGTCTGGCCGAAATGATGCCCGGTCAGTCGGGCCGTATCTCCACGCTTGGCGCACTCAATCTCTATCTCGACTTTATCAACCTGTTCCTGTATCTGCTCCGTTTCTTCGGTTCAAGCCGCGACTGATCGGGGAAACAGCATAAAATAACATAAAAAACCAGGCTATGGCCAAAAGCCATTACCGTTCTATAATACGTCTCGGCCTGCCCATACTTGTGGGGCAGGTCGGGATGGTTGTTTTGATATTTGCCGATACCGCAATGGTGGGGCATTACGACACCGATTCGCTTGCCGCCGCTTCCTTTGTGAACAACCTTTTCAACATGGCATTGTTCACTGTCGGAGGGTTCGCGCTTGGCATCACTCCGATACTCGGAGCGCAATACAGCCGGGGGGAGAAGTCCGAAATGGGCGCCACACTCCGGTCGGGCGTGGCTGCGAACGTATGTTTCACACTGCTTGTGACAGCTGTCATGACAGCCGTATACTTTAATCTGCACCGCATGGGGCAACCGGCCAAGCTTCTGCCGCTGATACGACCGTATTATCTGCTATATCTGGCCGGACTTGTGCCGATGAGTCTGTTCAATGTATTCGCCCAATGGAGCTATGCCCGGGGAAACTCGCAGCTTCCGATGTGGATAATGCTTTCGGCGAACGCCTTGAACATACTTGGCAACTGGCTCCTTATCTACGGCAACTGCGGAATGCCGGAACTCGGTCTTTTCGGAGCAGGTCTGAGCACATTGGCAAGCCGTGTTCTCGGTCCGGCGGTTCTGCTCGGTGTGTTCTTTGCAGCAAAGCGATACAGAGCATACAGCCAGGGATTCCGGCGCTCGGCCATATCCATGTCGACATTGCGTCCGGTGGTAGCCTGCGGCTTTCCTGTGGCCATGCAGATGGCCTGTGAGAGCGGCAGTTTTTCGCTGTCGGCCGTCATGGCTGGCTGGCTGCCCCAGGGCGACATATGTCTGGCCGCCTTTCAGGTGATAATAGTAACCGGCACACTCGGATTCACCCTTTACTACAGTGTAGGCACAGCGGTGAGTGTGCTTGTGGCCAATCAGGCCGGACTTGATAATCCGGGAGGGATGCGCTCGGTTGCCTGGGCCGGCTATCACTGTCTGCTTGCAATGATGTGCTGCAGCTGTATGGCGTTCGTGTTTTTCGGTCGCCAGATCATGGGGCTGTTCAGTCCCGACCCTACAGTAGTGGCCCTTGCGCTGACACTGTTGTTTCCGCTGGTGCTTTATCAGGTGGCCGATGCCACCCAGATTAATTTCGCCAATGCATTGCGCGGCACATCGCATGTGATGCCCATGCTCTGGATAGCGTTCGCAAGCTATATAGTGATAGGAGTGCCTGTCACATACCTGTTCGCGTTTCCGTTCGGACTTGGTCTGTACGGCATAGTGCTTAGCTTTTCGGTAAGCCTGTGTATAGCTGCGGGCCTGTTTCTTTATTACTTCCTGCGTGCAAGCCGAAGCGGCGCTAAAAATACGAATTAACAACTATATATCAACTTTTGCACGTTGCCGAACGTTTATTCAAGGCAAAAGTGAAAATAAAGGAGCATAAAATAAAGAAATATTTCCATAATTGTTTTATAAACTGCGAAAAATTTCATAACTTTGCACCCGGTTTACAAGGCCTCTTCCAGGGCCGTGCAATTACAGAAAACACTAACATCAAAATATTTCCAATAACAATGAGCAAACTTGAAGAAATCAAGAAGGCCCGTATTGCAGGTATCAAAGAAGACCTCGTAAAATACGGTATCGAAGGTACAACCGAAGTGGTATACAACCCTTCGTATGACGAACTGTTCAAAGAAGAAACACTCCCTACCCTCGAAGGTTTTGAAAAAGGCGTTGAAACCGAACTCGGAGCCGTGAACGTGATGACCGGCGTATATACCGGCCGCTCGCCCAAAGATAAATTCATCGTACTTGATGAAAACTCCAAGGATAACGTATGGTGGACAACCGAAGAATATAAAAACGACAACAAACCGGCCTCGCAGGAAGCCTGGAATGCTGTAAAGGACCTCGCAAAGAAAGAACTCAGCAACAAGCGTCTTTTTGTTGTCGACGGTTTCTGCGGTGCCAACGAAAACACCCGCATGGCTGTGCGTTTCATCATGGAAGTGGCATGGCAGGCTCACTTCGTGACCAACATGTTCATCCGTCCGACTGCTGAAGAACTCGAAAACTTCACTCCCGACTTCATCGTATACAACGCATCGAAGGCCAAGCTCACCAACTACAAGGAACTCGGTCTGAACAGCGAAACAGCAGTTGTGTTCAACATCACAAGCCGTGAGCAGGTTATCATCAACACATGGTACGGCGGCGAAATGAAGAAAGGTATGTTCTCGATGATGAACTACTTCCTTCCGCTCAAGGGCATCGCTTCGATGCACTGCTCGGCCAATACCGACCTCAACGGCGAGAACACCGCTATCTTCTTCGGTCTCTCCGGTACCGGCAAGACAACCCTTTCGACCGATCCCAAGCGTCTGCTTATCGGCGATGACGAGCACGGCTGGGACGACAACGGCGTGTTCAACTTCGAAGGCGGCTGCTATGCCAAGGTTATCAACCTCGACAAGGACAGCGAACCCGATATCTATAACGCCATCACCCGCGACGCGCTTCTCGAAAACGTTACCGTTGACAGCGAAGGCAAAATCGATTTCGCCGACAAGAGCGTAACCGAAAACACCCGCGTAAGCTATCCTATCGAGCACATCAAGAACATCGTACGTCCGAAATCTACCGGTCCTGCCGCCAAGAACGTAATCTTCCTGAGCGCCGACGCATTCGGTGTGCTTCCTCCTGTTTCGATTCTTACTCCGGAGCAGACAAAGTACTACTTCCTGAGCGGATTCACCGCCAAGCTCGCCGGTACAGAACGCGGCATCACCGAACCGACTCCCACTTTCTCGGCTTGCTTCGGCCAGGCATTCCTCGAACTGCACCCCACCAAGTATGCTGAGGAACTCGTAAAACGCATGCAGGAATCAGGCGCCAAGGCTTATCTTGTGAACACCGGCTGGAACGGAACCGGCAAGCGTATCTCTATCCGCGACACCCGTGGTATCATCGATGCAATCCTCGATGGCGCAATTCTTTCGGCTCCGACCAAGAAGCTCCCCATCTTCGATTTCGAGATTCCCACCGAACTCCCCGGCGTAGATTCCAAGATTCTCGACCCGCGCGACACTTACGCCAATCCTGAGGAATGGACTGCCAAGGCAGAAGATCTCGCAACCCGTTTCATCAAGAACTTCAAGAAGTATGAAAACAACGAAGCCGGCAAGGCCCTTGTAGCTGCCGGTCCCCAGCTCTAATACAGCTGTCCGATAAAAAACCAAGGCCCTGCGGAAATTTCCGCAGGGCCTTGGTTTTTTATCAGACAGCCGATTTTCTTATGTACAAGAGGTACGGGACTGTTATTTTTCGTCGTAATGCACCGGAATAACGCGGCTGATGCTGTTGTCGAGAGAGATGAGGGTTTCGGTACCGGTCACGCCGGGAATCATCTGTATACGGTCGTTCAGAAGCTCCATGAGGTGTTCGTTGTCGCGTGCGTATACTTTAACAAGCATGGTGTATGGTCCGGTGGTGAAGTGGCATTCCACGATTTCGGGAATCTTTTCAAGTTCAGGCACAACATTGCGGTACATCGCTCCGCGTTCGAGGTTGACGCCCACGTAGGTGCATGTGGCGTAGCCGAGAACTTTCGGGTCGACGTTATATCCTGAGCCGGTAATGACCTTTATGTCGATCATGCGCTGTATGCGCTGGTGCACTGCGGCGCGGCTCACGCCGCATACAAGTGCGATGTCTTTCGAAGGAATTCGCGCGTTGCGCATTACGATTTCGAGGATTTTACGGTCGAGGTTGTCGATAGTTTTTTCCATATTCTGTGTTTCTTAGCGTATACGTTCTTATTGTTTGCAAAATTACAAAATTTTCGCCGAATACCGATAATTTTTCCACCGATGTTTAACTTTTTTATGCACTTGAGAACAAAAATAGCCTGCACGCAGGTGCAGGCTATTTTAAATGTTATGGCTCGCGGTTCAATTAACCGTTGATTTTTACCATAGTGGCGATCAGGTCGAGAACCTTGTTCGAGTAGCCGATTTCGTTGTCGTACCAGGAAACAACCTTAACGAAGTTTTCGGTCAGGTATACACCTGCGTTGGCATCGAAGATCGAAGTGCGGGCATCGCCGAGGAAGTCGCTGCTGACAACAGCGTCTTCGGTGTATCCGAGCACGCCTTTGAGTTCGCCTTCGGCAGCTTCTTTCATAGCGGCGCAGATGGCTTCCTTAGTGGCGGGTTTTGCGAGGTTTACGGTGAGGTCAACAACCGAAACGTCGAGGGTGGGAACACGCATCGAGATGCCGGTGAGCTTGCCGTTGAGTTCGGGGATAACTTTGCCTACAGCCTTTGCAGCGCCGGTGCTCGAGGGGATGATGTTGCCAGCGGCAGCACGTCCGCCGCGCCAGTCCTTCATAGAGGGGCCGTCAACAGTTTTCTGAGTAGCGGTGGTTGAGTGAACGGTGGTCATGAGGCCGTTTACGATGCCGAATTTGTCGTTAAGCACCTTGGCGATGGGGGCGAGGCAGTTGGTAGTGCAGCTTGCGTTGGAAACGAACTGAGTGCCCTTTACATAAGTGTCGGCGTTTACGCCGCAAACGAACATGGGGGTGTCGTCCTTCGAGGGAGCTGACATAACCACGTATTTTGCGCCGGCTTCGATGTGAGCCTGAGCTTTTTCCTTAGTGAGGAACAGACCGGTAGATTCAACTACGTATTCTGCGCCAACGGCAGCCCAGTTGATTTCTTTCGGGTCGCGGCATGCAGTTACGCGGATTTCCTTGCCGTTTACGATCAGAAGGCTTTTTTCGAGGTCGTAGTCAACAGTGCCGTCGAACTGACCGTGCATTGTGTCGTATTTAAGCATGTAAGCCATGTAGTCGACAGGAAGAAGGTCGTTGATAGCTACTACTTCGATGTCCTCGCGTTTGGTCGATGCGCGGAATACGAAACGACCGATACGGCCAAAGCCGTTGATACCGATTTTTGTCATTGTATTAATACTTTATTGGGTTGTGTATTAGTGTATTACGTAATTCTGTCGTCATTTAAGATATATCACCTTAGAATTTGCGCCACAAAATTACTAAAAATTTCTGAATCGCGCGTAATAAAATAACGCTATTTCGCCAAGAATATCCAATTTTTTAGTCAATTTTGATAATCTTAGACGTTTTTTTTGTAACTTTGTAGCCTCATTTGTCGTAAACTCAAGCGCGGATACCAGGTATCTGTTTAATAATCATACATCTATGAAGCTCTTACAAGCTAAATTATCGAAGTACACCGCCCCGCAGGAAGCTATGGCGGCCGGTGTATACCCTTATTTCCGGGCCATCTCTTCCGAGCAGGATCCTGAAGTGATTATAGATGGCCGCAAGGTGCTTATGTTCGGTTCGAACTGCTATACCGGCCTGGTCAACGATCCCCGCATCAAGGAAGCGGCCATAGAGGCTATCAGAAAGTACGGCACGGGATGTGCCGGATCTCCGTTTCTGAACGGTACTCTTGATTTGCACAAGCAGCTTGAGGCCCGTATAGCGGAATACATCGGCAAGGAAGATGTGATGATTTATTCCACCGGTTTCGAGGTGAACCTCGGTGTTGTAAGCTGCCTTACCGGCCGCGAGGATTATATTCTGTGGGATGAACAGGACCATGCCTCTATTATCGAGGGCCGCCGTCTCAGTTTCAGCCAGTCGCTGAAGTATAAGCACAACGACATGGAGTCGCTTGAAGCGCAGCTGAAGAAATGCAAGCCCGACAAAGTGAAGCTTATCGTCACCGACGGCATGTTCTCCATGGAAGGTGATGTGGCCGATATTCCCGAGATTGTACGTCTTGCCAAGCAGTATGACGCGACTGTGATGGTCGACGAGGCCCACTCTATCGGTGTGTTCGGAGAAGGCGGCCGCGGTCTGTGCCATCATTTCGGCTGTGTCGATGATGTCGACCTTATCATGGGCACATTCTCCAAGTCGTTCGCCTCACTCGGCGGCTTCATAGCCACAGATAAGGAAATAACCAATTTCCTCCGTCACCACTCGCGCTCGTATATATTCACCGCGTCGATCACTCCGGCTTCTACGGCGGCCGCGCTCAAGGCCATCGACCTGATGATAGAGGAGCCGGAGCGTCAGGAACACCTGTGGGAGCTTACTCGCTATGCCCTTGAGGGCTTCCGCAACATGGGCTGTGAGATAGGCAATACATCCACTCCTATCATTCCGCTGTATGTGCGCGACAATTTCAAGACTTTCGCCATCACGAGCGACCTTCTCAAAGAGGGTATCTTCGTGAACCCGGTGGTTTCTCCTGCAGTGGCGCCGCACGACACTCTCATACGCTTCAGCCTTATGGCCACCCACACCAAGGAACAGGTGACCATAGCGCTTGAAAAGATTCAGAAAATATTCCGCAAGTATCAGATTATACCTTGACAGGACCAGACATATGAAATGCGGCTCAGGGCCGCATTTTTTTTTATACCGTGCTTGAAGAATTTTTCGACACAATAGAAAGCCGCTGGCCAGGCATGGCGGCGGCCATGCAGTCGGCGCCTTCGGTTTCGGTGCGCTACAACCGTGCCAAGTGCGCCACGGTGCCCGGTGGCGATACAGTGCCCTGGTGCGGGCGCGGACGCTATCTTGACAGCCGTCCGGCTTTTACTTACGACCCTCTGATGCATCAGGGAGTATATTACGTGCAGGACGCCTCCTCTATGGCTGTGGGGGCTGTTGCCGCGTATCTTTCAGCAGAAATGGAATGCGGCAGGCCGCTGCTGTATCTCGATGCCTGCGCGGCACCCGGAGGCAAAACTACCGGCGCCATCGATGCTTTGCCCCCGTCGGCCATAGTCTTCGCCAACGAGTATGACTACCGCCGTGCCAGCATACTGGTGGAGAATGTGGCCAAGTGGGGTTCGGCGCGTACGGTGGTTACACGCGGCGATACATCGCGGTACGGCAAACTGCGCAAGGCATTCGATATTGTGGCCGTAGATGCGCCCTGTAGCGGCGAGGGCATGATTCGCAAAGACGCCGAGGCCGCCCGGCAGTGGTCGCCACGGCTTGTGGCCGAATGTGCGGCCCGCCAGCGGGAGATTCTTGAGAAATTATGGCCCGCCCTGCGCCCCGGCGGTTACCTTATATACAGTACATGCACGTTCAATGACCAGGAAAACGAGCACATCATCGACTGGCTTGAGACCGAATTCGGGGCAGAGCGCATAGCTACTCCGGTGGAACAGATGCCCGGAGTTACATCAGAGGCTCATATATGCCGTTTTTTGCCGTCGAGGGTGCGTGGCGAGGGTTTGTGTCTGGCGGTGGTGCGGAAGCCCGGCAGCGTGTCTGAAAATGTCTCTGAGGGCCGTCGCAGGGAAAAGTCGGTGAAGGCGCCACGTGTTCCGGACTGGCTGAAGGAGTCTTTGCCCTCTGACTTTGTTTTTTCCGACGATGGCAGCGTGCTGCGTGCGATGTCTGCCGATATGGCTGCGACCGTGCGACCGCTGCTTCCGGCACTTGATGTGCTGGCGGCCGGCATAGAGTGCGGAGTGGTGAAGGGTAGGGATGTGGTGCCGTCGCAGGCTCTGGCCATGGCTGTCGACCTTTGTGGAGATGTGTTTCCGCAGGTTGAGGTCGACAAGGAGACGGCGCTGTCGTATCTGCGCCGCGAGGCGCTTGTGATGCCCGATGGCACCTCCAGGGGTATTGTTCTGTTGACTTATGGAGGACGTCCGCTCGGTTTTGTGAAGAATCTCGGCAACCGCAGCAACAATCTCTATCCGCAAAACTGGCGTATACTGCATTGAACGGAGTGGAGGGTCAATCAGGCTGCGAGCCGATTATGTACAGGCACTTGCGGGCGCGGGTTACTGCGGTATAGAGCCATCGGTACAGTTCTATTGAGGCCGCATCCTCAGGCAGGTAGCTCATGTCGACGAACACATGTTGCCATTGTCCGCCCTGGGCTTTATGGCATGTTACCGCGTAGGCGTATTTCACTTGCAGGGCGCACCAGTACGGATTGTTTTTCAGTTGTTTCAGGCGTTGTTCCATTTGCATGCCTTCGGGCCACTGGCTGTTGTCCTGCATTACTGCGTAGTAAAGTTCTTCGGTGCGGGCATGGGGCAGGGCGGCACTGTCGCCGCGCAGGGTGTCGAGCATGATTTTGGCCTCAAATTCCAATTCCGAGTCGAGTGGCGACAGTACAACATCGGCAAAGCGGAATCCGTAGCGTTGTTCTGTGGCGATTATTCGGCGCACCACAAGAGTGTCGCCATTGGCCACGAAATCGAGACCCTTGGTGTTACGAGTCCAGTAATAATTGTTTTTGGCCACGGCGAGAAGATCGTCCGGAAGGAGTTCGTCTTCATAGTAAAGAACTTGTCCGCGAATGCCCTGGTTGAAGTCGGATGCGGTCCGGTTGCTGCGTGTTATCACCACGGTCTGGCTCACGCCGTCGCTGCGGTAAGCGCGGTCGATGTGTTCCGGGAGGTCTTCGGGCGAAACCGCCAGTACATCGTTTGTGAATCGGATGGCAGGCAGGCCCAGTCCGTCGGGGCGCAGCATCATGCGGCGCAGCATGGTTGCATTATAGAGGATGCCTGACAGACGACCCTGTCGGGCCGGTTCTGTCATGGTTGCGCGGGTTACTTTCAGGCCGAACGAGCGCAGTACATCCGGGTTCATGGCCGGCGATTTTTCGGCTCCCACGGGGGGCAGCTGGGCGGTGTCGCCCAGCAGAATCAGCCTGCAGTTCACTCCGGCGTATACGTATTGCACGAGGTCGTGCAGGAGCGATTCGCCGTGAGAGTCGGGGCCGCCTATCATGGAAGCCTCGTCGACGAAGAACACGGTGTCCGAGGCGTTGTTGGAGGCCTGTACGGGCATTCCGCCGGTATTTATTCCGGCGCTGTTGTGCCTGTATATCCTACGGTGGATTGTACTTGCCGGGTGGCCGGCGAAAGCTGCGAAAACTTTGGCTGCCCGCCCTGTCGGGGCGAGCAGCACTGATTTCAGACCCACTGATGCGAGAGTTCGTACCAGGGCGCCTGTTATAGATGTTTTTCCGGTTCCGGCGTATCCGTTCAGAATAAAAACGGAGTCCTGCCGTGCACCCGGGGCGCAGAAACGGGCCATGGCGGCTATTACAGCCACCTGTTGCTCGTTTGCCTTGAAGGGCAGGTTGAGCAGAACGTTTGCGGCGAATTCTGTGCTGTCCATTACTGGAGTTTCCACTCAAAGCCGTCTTTGGTGTCTTTTACATCAAAGCCGATTTCCTTGAGCCTGTCGCGGATACGGTCGCTTGTGGCCCAGTCTTTGTTCTTTTTTGCGTCAGAGCGTATGTCGAGCAGCAGGTCCACGGCGTCTTCGTAGGGTTTGAGATTTATACCTCCGCCCTGTGTTTCCACTGTGATACCGAGAATTTCCACCAGGAAGGTGTCCATTACATGTTTCAGTGTGTCGATATCCGCCTGGTTTGCTTTGGCTGTGCCGTCGTTTATCTGGTTTATGATGCGGCAGGCATCGAACAGTTCGGCAATCAGAACCGGGGTGTTGAAATCGTCGTCGATGGCATCGTAGCAGCGTTTTTCGAGTGTGCTTACATCAACGGTGGATTCCTCAGCTGGTTTCAGCTGCTGCAGCCGGCGGTATCCGTCGAGCATTCGTTCCAGAGCCTTTTCGGCAGCCTGAAGCGCCTCGTTGCTGAAGTCGACGGTTCCCCGGTAGTGGGCCTGAAGGATGAAGAAGCGGATTGTCATGGGCGAGTAGGGCTGTTGCAGCAGCGGGTGGCTGCCGGAGAAGAATTCATCGAGAGTGATGAAATTTCCCAGCGATTTTCCCATTTTCTTTCCGTTGATTGTTATCATGTTGTTGTGCATCCAGTAGCGCACGGTGTCGTGACCGTTGTGGGCTACCGACTGCGCGATTTCGCATTCGTGGTGTGGGAATTTGAGGTCCATTCCGCCACCGTGGATGTCGAATTTCTCGCCGAGGTATTTCTCGCTCATGGTCGAGCATTCCAGATGCCACCCGGGGAATCCTTCGCTCCAGGGCGAGGGCCAGTGCATTATATGTTCCGGCGCGGCTTTTTTCCAGAGGGCGAAGTCGGCGGGGTTTCGTTTTTCCTGCTGTCCGTCAAGTGCTCGGGTTGTGGCGAGAAGTTCGTCGATATTTCGGCCGCTCAACCGTCCGTAGCCGCGTTCGGCATTGAAACGTGGCACATCGAAATAAACCGAGCCTTCGCTCACGTAGGCGTATCCGCTGTCGATAATCTTCTTGATATACTCGATTTGCTCTATTATATGTCCTGAGGCGTGAGGTTCGATTGACGGGGGCAGCACGTTCAGCGCCTCCATGGCGTGGTGGTAGCGGTTGAGGTAGAACTGAACCACTTCCATAGGTTCAAGCTGTTCGAGACGGGCTTTCTTGGCAATTTTGTCTTCGCCTTCATCGGCATCGTGTTCCAGATGGCCCACATCGGTTATGTTCCGTACGTAGCGTACTTTATATCCCAGATGGGTAAGGTAGCGGTATACGATGTCGAAGGTTATTGCCGGGCGGGCGTGTCCGAGGTGTCCGTCGCCATATACGGTAGGGCCGCACACATACATGCCGACACGGTCGGCATGCAGTGGTACGAAAGTTTCCTTTTCGCGGCTGAGCGAGTTGTATATTGTAAGATTATGTTGTTTCACCCTGATTTAAGCCATGAAAGGATTGGGAATGTCGTTTCCGCCTTTGGCGTTGCCGTTGTTTTTAGGCATCTTGCGGGTGATTTCGCCGAAGTTTTCTTCGTATTTGGTGATATTGTCGCGGAGGGCGAAAAGGAGGTTCTTGGCGTTTTCGGGAGTCATGATCACACGGCTCTGTACTTTGGCCTGGGGCATGTTGGGAGCCACGTTGATGAAATCGAGGTAGAATTCGTTGCCGCTGTGGGAGATAACGGCGAGGTTGCTATAGTGGCCGGCGGCTACTTCGGGAGTGAGTTCGATTTTGAGTTCTTTTTTCTGTTCCATTTTTTGTGTGTATTTGATATTGTTTTAATTGTCGGAGACTTTGTCGATGCGGCCATCGGTCATGTGTATTACATGGTTGCAGTCGGCTGCGAGAGTCTCGTCATGGGTTACTATAACAAAAGTGGCGCCAAATTCTGTCTCTGATACACATCACCGCGCCCGCGAGACAAGGCATGAGGTCGTATGCCG
>JAIDBM010000200.1 GCA_029056365.1 Muribaculaceae bacterium
GCATATTCCCGTCGCTGGTTTTCTTCTGGTTTCTGATATTCTCTGTACCCACAGGCATGCTGATGAACAGAATCGGACGCAAGAAAACCGTTCTGCTGTCGCTGGCTGTAACTTTCCTGTCGCTGCTGATTCCTCTCTTCGGCGAAAGCTATATGATAATGCTGCTTGCCTTCTCATTCCTCGGAATCGGCAACGCCATAATGCAGACCTCGCTCAACCCACTTGTAACCAATCTGATAAGTAGCGACAAACTGGCCTCCACCCTTACATTCGGACAGTTCGTAAAAGCCATCGCCTCATTCTCGGCCACAATAATCGCACCGTGGGGAGCAGCGACTGCCATGATGACCTTCGGCCTCAACTGGCGTATACTGTTCCTGATCTACGCTGTAATCTGCCTGTTGTCTCTGGCCGCACTCGGCGCCACACCGATTCATGAAGACAAACCCGACAAAGCCTCCGGCATAGGCGAATGCGTAAAGCTTCTCGGACGCCCGTTCATCCTTCTTTGCTTCATCGGCATCATGTGCCATGTAGGAATAGATGTGGGCACAAACACATACGCGCCTAAAGTAATCAGCGAGCGTCTGGCTCTTGACCTCAACGAAGCCATTTTCGGTACAACGGTTTATTTCATCTGCCGTACCGCAGGATGCTTCCTCGGCGCGTTCATACTGCGAATGATGCCCGCCAGACAGTTCTTTGCCATCAGCGTGGTTCTTATGGCCGTCGGCATGGCGATACTGATGGTAAGCCACGACCTCACAATGCTGTTCACCGGAATCGGTCTGATAGGCTTCGGCAACTCCAACATATTCTCTGTGGTATTCTCTCAGGCTCTTATTGCGGCGCCTGACGAGCGCAACGAAGTTTCCGGACTCATGATCATGGGTCTGTTCGGCGGCACTGTGTTTCCGCTTGCCATGGGAGCTGCCGCCGGCGCCATCGGCCAGATTGGCTCAATTATCGTTATGTCGGCAGGCGTTCTTTATCTGTTCGCATACACCTTGAAAATAAAAAAATAAAAAAACATAGAGCGTCCGCACAATTACTGTGCGGACGCTCCGAAAACCCTGATAAATCATGAAAGACCTTGTAGTAGGCATGGGCGAAGCCCTGTGGGACATGCTCCCCGAAGGAAAAAAGATAGGCGGCGCACCGGCGAATTTCGCCTATCACGTAAAGCAGTTCGGACTCGACAGCTGTGTGATAAGCGCTGTAGGCAACGATGACCTTGGCAACGAGATTATCGACAATTTCGATAAAAAAGGACTCAACCACAACATCGAGCGCGTGGCATATCCCACCGGAACCGTACAGGTGGAAATCGACCAGGCCGGAGTACCCCAGTACGACATCAAGGAAAACGTGGCATGGGACAACATACCCTACACCGCCAAAATCGAAAGCATAGCCGAAAGAACCCGTGCGGTATGTTTCGGCTCACTGGCCCAGCGCAACGTGGTGTCGCGCAACACCATCAACCGCTTCCTCGACGCAATGCCCGAAAGTACTGAGAATCTTGTGGTATTCGATGTGAATCTGCGTCAGGGTTTCTATAACAAGGATATTCTGTGCAACTCAATGAAACGCTGCAATATCCTGAAAATAAACGATGAGGAACTTGTTACCGTAAGCCGCATGTTCGGCTATCCCGGCATCGACCTTCAGGACAAATGCTGGATTCTCCTTGGCAAATACAACCTGAAGATGCTCATTCTCACCTGCGGCATCAACGGCAGCTACGTGTTCACTCCAGGCAATGTTTCGTTTCAGCCGACACCCAAGGTAGAAGTCGCCGACACCGTAGGCGCAGGCGACTCATTCACCGCCGCTTTCATATCATCGATACTGCTTGGACTGCCGGTAGCCGAAGCACACCGCAAAGCCGTAGAGACATCGGCTTTTGTATGCACCCAGGCCGGAGCAATGCCCGAACTCCCGGAGTCAATCACAGGCAAGTCGTGAAATTTATCCGGCTTAGCTTATATACGATATAGAAATCTCTAACTAAAAAACCATTTACAAGTCCTTAAAAACGCTGTGCCGATGATGGCACGGCGTTTTTTTAAGTGTATTCGGCAAAAAGTTTTTAAAATCTAAACATAATTTTGTAACTTTGTGCAATTAGAGCCTTGCCAGATGAAAAACCTGTACATTCGCGCATTGTTATTATTATTTACGCTTCTTATAATAAGCGGTTGCGCCAAGAAACCAAAACTCGACATTGCCGTTTCACAGTGCAGCGGCGGCGAATGGCGCGAGACCATGAACAACGAGATGAAACGCGAAGTGCTGTTCAACGACGACTTCGACATCAATCTCAATATCACCGACGCCTGCGACAACGTGCAGAAACAGATCGAAGACCTGCGCAAGCTCGCCGCTACCCGTCCGGACGTACTTCTTGTAGCACCGGCGGTAGCCGATTCGCTGGCTGATGTAATATCGGAAATACACGACAGCGGCATACCTGTGATTGTATTCGACCGCGATGTTCCCGGAGCGTCATACACCGCATTCATCGGGGCCGACAACACGGAAATAGGCCGTCAGGCCGCAAGATACGCCCGCGCGAATATCAACGGACATATTTATGCGCTGGAAATTACGGGCGACATGAACTCTACTCCGGCCCAGCAACGCGCCGAAGGTTTCAGAACCATGGCCGACTCCCTGCCCGATTTTACAATAGTAGGCTCATACGATGCCATGTGGCGTGCCGAAACAAGCCAAATCATTACCGACTCTGTGCTAAGACTTCATCCGGAAATAAATATGATTTTCGGGCATAACGACCCCACTGCCGAACTCGCGGCGGCTGCGGCCGACTCTCTCGGCATGCGCGGCCATATCCTGGTAACAGGCGTTGACGGAGCACCTTCGTTCGGTTTACGTATGCTTGAAGGCGGTCGTATCGATGCCTCTATTCTTTATCCTACCCTCGGCCACGAAACCATGAATCTGGCCATAGACGCAGCACTGAACAAAGATATTTCACCTCGCTACAATATCAAAGACCTCCCGGCCATCGACAAATCGAATGTAGTCCTCTACCTGACCCACTATCGAACACTGTTGAACGAAACCGGCAAAATAGTAGACATCAAAAACACCTTCGACAAAGTATATCAGCAACATAACATCCAAAGCGCTCTGCTTTGGGCTGCCATTGCAATTGTATTGCTACTGTCGGCGCTGCTTATATATATATGGAGGTCGTACAAAGAACGCAAACTGCTCCATGCCAGGCTCGAAGCCGCAACAAAGGCTAAAGTGGCATTTTTCACCAACGTAAGCCACGACCTGCGAACTCCTCTCACCATGATCGGCACAGCCATCGACCGCATCGGCGAACACGCCTCTCTTGATGCATCCGACTCCTCCCTGCTGCGTCTGGCCCGCAAAAACTCACGGATACTCACCCGGCTTATAAACCAGATTCTCGATTTCAACAAATACGAGAACGAGCAACTTACCCTGCGTCTGAGCAATACCGACATACATGAATTCATCGAAGAAATGAAACAGATTTTCTCTTCGGCAATAACATCGCGCGGAATCGTTTTCAAGGTCGACAACGCCATTCCATACGGAATGCACAGCGCCATAGATGTGGAGAAAACCGAACGGATCCTGTTCAACATATTGTCGAACGCCATGAAATTCACGCCGCCCAACGGCTCAATCACCCTCTCGGCATCGATATGTGAATCCGATATCAGATTCTCCATAAACGACACCGGACGCGGCATGACCGATGACGAGCTGTCGGGACTGTTCGAACGCTTCAGACACAGCCGTGAATCGAACTACAACGGCTCGGGCATAGGTATGTCTATTGCAAAGGCATTCGTTGACTTGCAAGGGGGTACGATACAGGCCTCAAGCAAACTCGGCACTGGCACACAGATTATATTTTCTCTGCCTGTGCGTTCTGCCGACACTGCCACCGGAACGGGCGATGATGCGATTCGTCTCGACAGAGATTCCGCCGAGGAAGAACTAAACGATATCGACATGCAGACCGCTACCGAACCCGACTGCAACGAAAGCATGATTCTTGTTGTGGACGACAATCCCGACATTCGGGCACTGCTTACCAACATTCTTGGCAATGAGTACCGTGTGCTACGAGCTTCCTCCGGAACTCAAGGTATCAAAATGGCCAGCCGATACATCCCCGACGCAATAATATGCGACATCATGATGCCTGATATCGATGGCCTTGAAGTTTGTCGCAGACTCAAAAACGAAACCGCCACATCACACATTCCGGTGATAATGCTCACTGCATGCTCCAACGACCGCAAACGTATCGAAAGCTATAACTCAGGGGCCGACGCGTATCTGAACAAACCATTCGACAAAGACACACTTACCGCTCTTATTGCCTCTATTCTTGAAAACAGACAGCGTGCGCAAAAATCAAGAATCGGCGCATTGTCTGCGTCTGTGCCGCCCGGCAAAACCACTGACGATGCTCTTGCTCCGAACACCGATGTCGACAACGAATTTTACCGTCGCCTCCTTGAGGTCCTCGAACCGAATATCGGAAACTCCGCGCTGTCGATTGATGATCTGAGCGAACTCATGCACATGGACCGCACCCAGCTGTACCGCAAAATCAAAGCTACCACAAACTGCGCTCCATCGGAACTTGTTCGAATGATACGCCTCAAAAAAGCACGGCATCTGCTCACCACAACCGAAATGCCGGTAAAAGACATCGCTGCGGCTACCGGATTTGCATCGCATGCCTATTTCACAAAATGCTTCCGCATGTTCTTCGGCGAGACTCCGGCCAATGCCCAACGGCGCACCTCTAAAATAAAATAAGAGTATTTTTATACTCAAACACCCGCATATGCACTCTCGGTTCATCCGACATATCTATTTGCCTGAGCTATAGTATTCACACTCTCGTTACATCAGTTATAAAAATGCGTGTAATGCACCGTTTTTTATATTCTGCAACCCATTTTTAATATATCGGCACACCATTTCACGATAAATTTGCGGTACAAAAATTCAATATAAACCTCAAACATAAATCATGAAGAAACGACTATTGTCGGCACTGATGCTTGTATGGATTGCATTCAGTGCCATCGCACAGACTGCCATAATACATGGCACTGTACTGTCGAAAACCGATGGCGAACCGCTGATCGGTGCGATTGTCAGCCTTAAGGACGGAGGAGCTGCCACAGACACCGACCTTGACGGCAAATTCGAAATAAAGGCCGCACCCGGTTCCAAACTTGTATTCAGCTACATGGGTTTCCAGAGTATCACGCTCGATGCCTCCGATGGCATGGTTGTTCATATGGCCGAAGACTCAGAACTGCTCGATGAAGTGGTTGTGGTTGGATATTCCGTACAGAAAAAAGCCGACCTCACCGGTTCTATCTCGGTTGTAAACACAAAAGTGCTTGAAACCACTCCCGACACCGACCCTATGAGGGCCCTCCAGGGAAAGGTGCCCGGCATGACTGTAGGAGCAACCGGCTCTCCATCCGGCGCAGGAACCGTGAGAATCCGCGGTATCGGTTCGTTCAACGCCTCACAGGATCCTCTGTTTGTAATCGACGGAGTGCCTACCACTGCCACTTTGAATTCGCTCAACATGAACGACATCGAATCGATGCAGGTGCTCAAGGACGCGGCATCGGCCTCGATTTATGGCAGCCGTGCCGCAAACGGCGTGATTATCATTACAACGAAAAAAGGAAAGAATAACGGCGACTCTCGAATCAATGTGGATTTCTCGGCTAATCTTACCGCTCAGTTCTACACATCACAGTCGACCATGAAACTGTGCAACACGCAGGAATACGCCACTGCCATGGCTCAGGCAGCTCTGAACGACGGCATGGATCCGGTGGTATACGCCTCGAACTACGGTCTGAACCTCAACGCATCGGCCGGACTGCCGATTACCGTATACGACCCACGCACCGGCGGATATGTCAACTACAATGTCAACGGCCTGTACGACGGAATGATAAACAACAAGCGAACCATGCGATGCTCAAACACCGACTGGCTCGATGCCATAACCCGTACCGGCTTTTCACAGAACTACAATCTGCAGCTATCCAAAGCCACCGACAACAGCACGTCTCTGTTCTCATTCGGCTATAAAAGCAACAGTGGCATAGTGAAATACACCAACTTCGAAAACCTGTCGGTTCGTCTGAACAACTCTTACAATGTGTTCAAATGGCTCACCGTTGGAGAAAACTTCACTCTGACATACACCAGGCAGGTTGACTCCGCCCCGATGGAAAACGCACTCAAGATGGCGCCCACTGTTCCGCTTTATGAAAACGACGGCACCACTTTCGCCGGACCGGTCGGAGGCATGAGCGACCGTCAGAACCCGCTCCGCGAAATTTACTACAACCGCGACAACGCTCTGAAGGTGTGGCGTATATTCGGCAACGCATATATCGATGTAAAACCTTTCAAAGGCTTTGTTTTCCGTTCGAACTTCGGCCTTGACTACGATGCAGCCTTTATCCACTCATATAATTACACTTTCCACAGCGATATCGTGAACAACGACATCGCGTCCACAACACTCTCTCAGGCAAACGACAGCAAGTGGACATGGACCAACACAGTGAACTACAACTTCAACCTCGGTGAAAACCATAACTTCCAGCTTCTCGGGGGCATGGAACTGTTCCGCCAGACTCGTGTTGACTTCTCGACCTACAACGAAGACTTTGCCATCGAGACACCCGACTATATGTGGCCCGACGCCTCCACCGGAGTTGAGAAAGGCACCGGCAACCAGTCGAGCTACGCACTGGTGTCGTTCTTCGGCAAAATCGACTACAACTGGCGCGACCTGCTTCTGGCATCGTTCACTCTGCGCCACGACGGCAGCTCGCGTTTCGGACGCAACAACCGCTACGGCACATTCCCCGCAGCCACACTCGGCTACCGCATCTCGCAACATATAAAACAACCCTGGCTCAACGAGCTTAAACTGCGTGCAAGCTGGGGCAAGACAGGCAACCAGGCTATTTCAAACACTGCCCGCTATGCGCTCTATGTAGCCGATTACGGCAACGACCGTGTCACATCCACCGCCTACGACCTCCTGCTTCAGCAGTCGGGCATATTCCCCTCGGGTTATCTGTGCTCGCAGGCTGCAAACGACAACATCAAGTGGGAGTCGACCACACAATATAACGTGGGACTCGACTTCGGCCTGTTCAATCAGCGCCTGTTCGGTTCGGTCGACGGTTATATAAAGAACGTGGAAGACATGCTTGTGATTCCGGCCTATCTCGGTTCGATGGGCGAAGGCGGCGCCAGCTGGATGAACGGCCCGTCGCTGCGAAACTGGGGTATGGAATTCCTTGTAGGCTGGCGCGATGAACTGCCCTGCGGACTGGCATATTCAGTAACAGCCAACGCCGACTTCTACCGCAACCGCGTTACTTATCTGCCTGAGACAACCACAGGCTCATACGTGCACACTACCACTGAAAATCTCGTTGAAAGCCGTAGGCCATACGGTTCGGTAGTCGGATACAAATGCATCGGACTGTTCCAGAGCCGCGAGGAAGTGCTCGCCTCCGGACAGGAAAACGCCCGTGTAGGCGGCTTGAAATACGCCGACCTCAACGGCGACGGACGCATCACCGCCGACGACCAGACCTGGATACTCAGTCCGGTACCCGACCTGAATTTCGGCATCAATGTAGAACTTCAGTACAAAGGCTTCGACTTCGCCATGTTCTGGCAGGGTGTGATAGGCCAGGACGTCTACAACAATCAGAAATTCCAGACCGACTTCTGGAGCATCACCGATGCCGGCTCCAACAAAGGCAACCGTTTACTCGGTGCCTGGACTCCCGGCAATACATCATCGACCATCCCGGCACTTACTACCAGCAACACCGCCGATGAAGGCCGTGCATCGACCTACTACGTGGAAAACGGCGCCTATGGCAAGCTCCGCAGCCTGCAGCTCGGCTACACGCTGCCATCCCGACTGCTCCAGAACTGGCGCCTGCGCAGTGCACGCGTATATGTGTCCGGACAGAATCTATGCACCATCAAAAGCAGCAGCCTCACCTGCAGCGACCCTGAAAACGCCAACTGGGCCTACCCGATTCCGACTTCGGTATCTTTCGGCCTGCAAATCGGTTTCT
>JAIDBM010000201.1 GCA_029056365.1 Muribaculaceae bacterium
GTGTGGGCAGGTGTTTGATGCGGTGTGTCATGCCCAGACGTTCGAGGACTTCCTCCACGCGGCGGCGGCGCTCCGATGCCGACACCCCTTTGCGGTATATCAGCGGCAGCTCCACGTTGGCCGCCACATTGAGCGATGGAATAAGATGGAAGCTCTGGAACACAAAACCCAGGTTTTCGTTGCGGAAATGAGCTGCGGCGCTGTCGGATATACCGGACGTGTCGCGGCCGAGCAGTGCTACGTTGCCCGAAGTGGGAGTGTCGAGCAGGCCGATGATGTTCAGCAGCGTGGACTTTCCGCAGCCGCTCGGCCCCATGATGCTTACAAATTCGCCCTTTTCTATGTCGAGGTTCACATTTTCCAGGGCAATGGTCTCAACTTCCTTGGTACGGTAGAGTTTGGTTACTTCTTTCAGTGAAATTATGCTCATATCGAAAAAGTTTATTATTTGCTTATTTTAAGGTTCGTGGAATTCCGGTAATTTTCCATATCGTTCACCACCACCCTGTCGCCGGGCTCCAGGCCGCTGATCACTTCGATATACTGCCGGTTGCTGTCGCCCAGCTTCACGTGGCGGCGGGTAAGATGGCTGTCGGAGTCGAGTACAAACATCTGATATTCGCCGGGGCCCTTGAAGAAACTGCCCTGAGGCACACGCACAACATCGTCCTTGTAGCCGTAGCTTATGAACAGGTCGGCGCGCAGACCGCTTCGCAGCCCTTTCACCCGGGGGTCGTCGAGACTCACCCGCAGGCCCACCGCGCCGGCATTCGACTGGGGTGTTACACTCTCGACCATGCCCTGCAGCTCCTGCTTGCCTACACGCACCAGCACCGGTGCGCCGACTTTCACGCGCTCGCTGTTTCCTTCGGGCACCTCGCCTTCGATGGTGAAGGCCGACAGATCGCTTACCACGGCCACCTTCTGGCCCGGCAGTATTTTGCTGCCTATGTCGGTGAGGATAAAGGTGACGCATCCGCTGTGCGGGGCCGGTATGCGGCTTTGGGCCAGAGTTCTGCGGGTCATGGCCAGGTCTTTTTCATAGCTGCTCAGCTGCAGGCGCTGTATCTCTTCGGCTGATTCCGAGCGCAGTCGTTCGTTGTTATGGCGCTGGTTGAGCTGTTTCAGCTCCAGCCGGGTGGTCGACAGCTGTGTCTCGGCCTGGCGTACCCGTTCGCCGGTTCCGCTTCCAAGGCTGTCGAGGTGGCGTTCGTTCTGAACCTGCACTTCGAGCTGGCTCACCTCCATTTCCTTTACCTTTATCTGCATGGCCAGTTCGCTCAGGGCCGTTTTGTTATTCAGCTGCAGCTGTCGCAGCTCATGTTGCATCACCTGATAGGTGTCGAGCATCTTTTCAAAATTGGTATTGGCCGATTCGAGGTCGAGCTCCAGCAGCGGAGTGCCGGCGCTGACGCTGTCGCCCGAGCGTACGAAGCATTGAATAAGGCTCGACTCCACCGGCGAGGTGATTATTTCCTCGTAGGCCGGCACTACACGCCCGCTGGCATTGATAGTGGTTTCGATGGCGCCACGGTCGACGGTGCCGATGCGGATGTCGCGTTCCTTTACAGATTTCTCAAGCGAAGAAAGCAGCCATATCAAGGCGCATACCACAGCCGCCGCACCTGCCATCCAGGGCAGTGCGGCACGCAGTTGGCGGCGGCGGATAGTGGCTTTGTCGATTTGTTTGTCCATGCTGCAAATTAATATATTTTTTGCACTTTTGTCAATCGCGTCTGAAAATCAGTGTATTGCAAATTTAAAAGTGTCCAAAAACGGACAATGCAATAAATCCGGCCGCCATGCGTTAATTATAGAGCATGAAACCCCGTAACCCAATCATATTCGCACTGATGATGCTGGTGGCCGCGCTGGCCTCCACCGCAACGGCACGCGACCTGAACGACAAACTTCTCAACCGGCCTTATGCCGACTTGCGCAAGTGGCATCTCGGTTTCTCGATCGGAGCCTATACCGGAGGCCTCAACCTCACACACAACGGATTCATTACCGAAAGCGGCGCCCAGTGGCGTCTCGAGCAACCCGACTATCAGCCCGGATTCTGTGTCAACGGACTGGTTGACCTGCGGCTGAACGACTATTTCAGCCTGCGTTTCTCGCCGGGCATGTACTTCGGCAGCTACGACCTCCGTATGGCCGACTATAACAACCCGGAGAACACCGAACGCCAGAACATCAAAACCGCCATGGTTGTAATGCCCTTCGACCTCAAATATGCCGCCTTGCGCTACCGCAACGCTCGGCCATATGTAGTGGGCGGTGTGATGCCGGCCTTCGATGTGAGCAAGCGCCGGAGCGACTTTATAAAGCTGAAATCGAGCGATGTGTACCTGTCGATAGGCTTCGGCTGCGATTTCTATCTGCCATACTTCAAACTGATTCCGGAAGTGAAATTCTGTTTCGGCCTGAGCGACCTTCTTGTCAAGGACCGTCCGGACCTTGTCGACAATCCGGCGGCGATGGTATTCACGCAGTCGCTGTCGAAAGTCACCTCCAAGATGATAGTGTTCACCTTCTATTTCGAATAAATGACCAGACACATAATCATAGCCCTGGTGCTGATGCTGAACATGCTGGTGCCGCTGTGCCTGAAGGCGCAGACCGACGCGCAGTTCAGCCAGTACTACGAAGTGCCGTCGTTCTACAACCCTGCCGCCATAGGCCGCACCGATTTCATTCGCATACGCGGCGGCGCACGCATGCAGTGGGTGGGCATCGACCGGGCGCCCAAAACCTTCGCGGCCGTGGCCGACATGCCCATGAAATTATTCGAAAAGCGCATAGGCCTCGGAGTGGTGGTCGACCAGGAGACTGCCGGACTCTACTCCACACTGAACTTCGGCGCCCAGTTCGCCTACAAATTCAAGAAGCTCGGCGGAACATGGACCGCCGGTGTGCAGATAGGCTATATCGACCAGGGATTCAAAGGCTCGGAGGTCGACATTCCCGACGACGATGACTACCACGAAGGCAACGACGACGCCCTGCCGCGCACCGATGTGCACGGCGGAACGGTTGATTTCAGCGCCGGCATATGGTACGACCACAAAATGTTCTACGCCGGCATATCGGGCACACATCTTACCGCCCCTACTGTAAAACTCAAGGCCGACGGCGACAACGGCGGCGATGCCACCACCGGCACCGAACGCTATTTCGAATTTGGCGCCAGGCGCACCTTATATTTTATGGCAGGAGGCAATATTCCAATAAAAAACACGTTATTTGATATACTGCCGTCAGTGCTGGTAAAAAGCGATTTTGCATTCACTACCGCCGAGATAAACGCACGTGTGCGATACAACAGGTTTCTTACTTTCGGAGTGGGCTACAGGTGGAACGACGCAGTCACCGCCACCATTGCCGCCGAATACAAGAACTTCTTTATCGGCTACAGCTACGACTATGCCACATCGGCGATAGCGCGGGCTTCGAGCGGCAGCCACGAAGTGTTCGCCGGTTACAGCCTCAAACTCAACCTCGGCAACAAGAACCGAAACAAGCATAAAAGCATACGATATATGTGAGACCAATGCCGGATGTGCGATTGCCGGACTCCGGACATTTAAACCAAAACAGACGATGACAAACAGAACCAAGACATTCCATCTACTGATAATATGCCTGTGCGCGTTGGTTTTCCACTCGTGCGCCTCCGGCGGCCGCAGCTCGGCCGGCGGTGAAGTCACAGGCGTGGGCGGCACATCATGGGCCGAACCCACACCTTACGGCATGGTGCTTGTGAACCGTGGCTCTATGGAGGTGGGGGTGCAGAAACCCGACAGCGCATGGAACCTCGCTTCCAGCGCCAGAGGCATCTCTGTGGACGCTTTCTGGATGGACGAGACTGAAGTCACCAACTCCAAGTACAAACAGTTCGTGTTCTGGGTACGCGACTCAATTATCCGCGAGCGCCTTGCCGACCCGGCATACGGCGGCAACGAGGATTTCAAAATCGAGGAAGACCGCGACGGAAATCCCATAACCCCGCATCTGAAC
>JAIDBM010000202.1 GCA_029056365.1 Muribaculaceae bacterium
GACAGAATGTTTGCGGAATCAGGCGATTTCAATTCAATAAAAAACAATAAGAAATCGTATTTCAACACTCTGGTCAGGAATAATCCGGAATCCGATGTCATTAAATCGAGAATAAACAACTGGATCGGATATGGCGACAGGAACGACAACCTCGTTTATCTCGGAGTAGCCGATGCCGCGCTGTCATCACCGCATGTGGTAAACCGGGGCGACTGGCTTTATCTCAAGGCCTATATCGAGGAAACATACAACCGTAACCATTCCCGGGCACTGAAATTTGTTCGCCAGGCCCTTGACCACAGCTTTTCAAGAGAGGAAATGCGCCACGACGCAGAACTCATGCAGCATTGCCTGAGCGCCGAACAAGGCGAACTCCGCAGCGATTTACGCTACTATATCGAAAATCTACACAACGACAATGCGATATATTTCTATATCGTACCTGCATTGCTTAAGCAAGGGCGTACTTCAGAAGCCATTCTTCTTGCCAACTATGCTTCAGCATCAGAAGGCGCACACTGTTATGATGATGGCTGCTCTCTCATCAATGGGTCTTATAATCGCTATGAAGTTCCTGACAACACATATGCCAATACAGGCTTTCAGCTGATGCTTTCCCGCTCTGCGAAAGAAATTGCCGCCTACAGTAAGTTCCTGAAATCCGACTCCGCTCTTGTAAAGGAAGTCATAGGTCGGATTCGCCACGACGATGACTATCTCAACGAAATAATCGGCACCCTATACCTGCGCGAGGGCAATTACGGCAAAGCGGCGGAATATTTAGCGCAAGTGTCGCCAGACTATCAGAAGAACCTGAATGTGTACAAATGCGGATATTTATCCGATAACCCATGGGTAAACTGCTATATGCCCCAGGACAAATGGGAATACCCGTCATCCGACGACAATGCCGTTCATGACCGACAATCGATACCCGCCTCATTCAACCCGGCGAACTCAAGCCTTCTTGAATCGGATGAAAATGCGAAACTGAATTTTGCGCTTGAGATGTCCCGACTTGAAGGAGTAATGAAATCGGGGAATCCTGATGAACGTGGCCTGGCAAGAATCAGATATGCGTTTGCACGATTCAACTCCTTTTATAGCTGCTGGGCATTGACACAGTATTGGCGCGGCAATGCCAACCAGTGTAACTATCAGCCAATTTATTGGTTATGGAACGGTGAATCCAGAACACTGGATTACCTCAAAGAACTCACCGGACAGATTCCGGATCAAAAATGGGTGGATGCACAGATAAAAACCGGCATGAAAGAACTGCAGTCGCCGGAAGCACTTGCCGAGGCGCTGTTTCTTACGGGCAACTACAAATTGGTGGCAAAAAAATATCCGCACAGTTCGGTAGGACAATACCTCTCCACGCATTGCGATGCCTGGAACAACTGGCTATGATTTCACCGCCGACGGTGTAAACCATTAGAACCATACAGCAAGTAAAAGTGTTAAAAATATTCTATCAGCTCACTGCCGGGCACGGCTCTTTCATTTAAACTAAAATAAAGAGCACATCCTCCCTTACCCGCTTCAGTCCGGAGCGGGTAATTTTT
>JAIDBM010000203.1 GCA_029056365.1 Muribaculaceae bacterium
CAGCAGGGAGCACAGCATGGGCGTGAGCGAGAGGGCGCATACGGTGGATATTATCATCAATATGGTCACCATCCAGCCGAGCTGACGGAAGAGCACGCCGGTCATGCCGGTCACAAGGGTAAGCGGGAAGAACACCGCTATCAGAGTGAGAGTTGAAGCGATAACCGACACCGCCACTTCGTTGGTGCCGTGTACGGCGGCCTGTTTCGGGTCGGCGCCGCGTTCGATATGGGTGGTGACATTTTCAAGCACCACAATGGCATCGTCCACCACCATGCCGATGGAGATTGAAAGAGCCGACAGCGAAACTATATTGAGCGAGTTCCCGGTGGCGTACAGGTAAATGAACGAGGCTATGAGCGATATGGGAATGGTGATGGTGATGATGAGAGTGGCCCGCCAGCGTCCGAGAAACAGAAACACCACCAGAATCACGAACAGCAGGGCGTAGAGCACTGTTTCGACAAGCGAGGCTATGGTGTTGCGTATGTTGTCGGACGTGTCGACTATGATGTCGAGTTTCACATCCGAGGGCAGGCGTTTCTGCAGCGAGGGCAGCATCTGGAGCACTTTGTCGGAGATTTCCACCGAGTTGGCACCCGACTGTTTCTGTATCACAATCATGGCGCCCCGGCGTCCGTTGTTGTAGGTTTCCTGCGCGCGTTCCTCAAGCGAGTCGTCGATCCGGGCCACATCGCGCAGGTATATGTTCGCACCGTTGAACGAGCCTACCACCAGGTCGGCCATCTGTTCGGCGGAGTCGAACTCACCCTGAACGCGCAGGGCGTATGTTTCCGAGCCGATGTCGAATGTACCGCCGGGCACATTGCGGTTCTCGGCGGCGATTACAGCCGAAATCTGCTCCACGCCCATGTTGTAGGCTTCGAGCCGTTCGGGATCGACGTATACGTGTATCTCGCGCTCCGGAGCGCCGGAGATGCTCACCGAGCCTACTCCGTTTACGCGGGCCAGAGGATTCGCCACGGCATCGTCAAGAATCTTGTACAGGCCCGGCATGCTCTCGTCGGCCTGTACCGAGAGGAGCAGAATCGGAATCATGTCGGTGGAGAACTTGAAAATGGTGGGAGTCTCCGCCTCATCGGGAAGCATCGAGCTCACAAGGTCGAGTTTGTCGCGTACGTCGTTGGTGAGCACGTCGATGTCTTCGCCGTATTCGAATTCAAGAGTGATTACCGAAATGTTTTCGCGCGATTTCGAGGTTATGTGCTTTAGGTTGCTCACCGAGTTGAGCACGTTTTCAAGCGGACGGGTCACGTTCTGTTCAATGTCCTGTGCCGATGCGCCTTGATAGGTGGTCATCACCATCAGGGTGTTGGTTTCGATATCCGGGTAAAGGTCGATTGGCAGACTCCGGAGAGAGAACAGACCGATTATCACCACTGCCACGAAGCAGAGGGTGGTCATTATGGGGCGCTTTACCGCGTTGCCGTATAAGCTCATTGTAGTTCAGTGTTTTGTGCGTGTGACTCGTTGTGTTATTTATTGTCGGTCCGACCTTTGAGTTGAACGGCTATTCCGTCGGCCAGTCGGGTCTGTCCGGCTATCACCACAGAGTCGCCGTCGGCCACACCCGACAGAATTTCGTAGCCGTCGCCGAGTCGGCGTCCGAGTTCCACGGCATTGAAGCTTACTTTGCCGTTAGAATACACATAAACGAATTTGTTTCCGCTGCCGGTCTGTTTCACTACAGCCCGGTCGGGCACCACCACGTTGTTGCGGGAGCCGAAGTCGAGTGTCACGTATGCGAACAGTCCGGGCTTGATGTTTCCGGCCTGGTTGGCAACTGTCACTTCAACTGCGAAGGTGCGTGTGGCGGGGTCGACCGCCGGCGATATCCGGCTTATGGTGCCATGGAATGTCTCATCGGGGAAGGCGTCGAATTTCACGGCCGCGTCCATTCCGCATTTCACGCGTGTGAGGTCGTTTTCAGTAACGTTGATCACGGCTTTGACCTTTGGCACAATCTGTCCTACCGAGAGAATAGGCAAAGAACCGCACATGTCGCCGGGGTCGTAGTTGCGGGCCGTGACCACACCGCTGATCGGCGAGGTGAGTATTGTGTTCTCGCGGGCATTGCGGTATTGTGTTCTGGCGGCATCGAGCTGAGCCTTGGCCTGTTCCACCGCCATCCGTGTTCCGCTGCCAATCCGCAGCAGGTCGGCGGCACGGTTGTAGTCGCGTTCTATCTGGTCGAGCTGAATCTTGAGCTGGTCGATGTTCGCGGCATCGAGTTCGACCAGAGTCTGGCCCTTGCGTACCGGGTCGCCTACATCAACGAGAATGCGCCGGATTCGGTTTGGCGTTGCCGGAGCTATGTTGTTAAGGTTTTCGGCCTCGATGTTGGCTGTGTACGTTTCGCTGAGGGGAACTTCGCGTATTGCCACGACATCGGTTTCGACCAATGGCAGTTCGTCGGCGGGCGAGGCCACCGGTGCGGTTTCCTTTTTAGAGCAGCCGCACAGGAGCAGGGAAGCGGCCAGCAGACTTACAGTATATTTCATAATCGGAGTTTTGTTACGCTTTTGAATCGTCTCTTAAATACGCTTTTGAATCGTCTCTTAAAGAGGATATGAGCCTTGTAGGAGTTCGAGTTCGCTCAAGGCGATAAGGTAGTTGTATATTGCCTGATAGTAGGTCAGACGGGTGCGGGTGAGCGCAAGTTCGCTGTCGCGCATGTCGAGATAGGTTGCTGCGCCTATTTCAAAGCTGTCTTTCATAATCTGTTGGGCCCGTTCGGCCTGGCGGACGCTTTCCGAGCACGAGGCGATTTGTTTCACATTCACAGCAACATTGTCGATGGCAAGGTCGACCTGCATTGCCACGGAACGTTCGATGTTTTCTCTTTGCAACCGCATTTCCGCAGCCTGGATTTTGGCCTGGCGTATGCGCTGTACACGTTGTCCGCCTTCAAACAGAGGCACCGACAGAGTCAGTCCAACCATCGAATAGGGGTTCCAGCGGAAGTTTTTGAACGGAGAGCCGTCGGACGAAGAAGTCCAGTTGTAGTTTGCCGAGAGGGCCAGAGTGGGGTAGAATGCCGCTTTCTGCAGTTTTACGGTGCGGTCGAGAATTTCGGTGTCGATGGCATTGAGTTGCAGGTCGGGGTTTCGGCTGTAGTCGTGGCTCAGCGACAGGGCCTGTGCATACATGTCGTTTTCGTAGTCGCTGAGTCGTTTCGATACTGATACCGGAAACGAGCTGTCTACACCCATCAGTACCTGCAGCTGGAGTCTGGCCCGTTTTACCGCTATATCGGCCTGCAGCAGTTCAGGCTCGATGTTTTTCATGGCCACCGACGTACGCAGCACATCGTAGTCGCTTGCCGCTCCGGCCTGGTATTGTTTGCTGTATGTTTCGTGGGTGAATGCGGCCATGTCGTAGCTTTCCTGTATGGCTTGCCGGGAGTCTTCGGCAAGCATCAGTGCGTAGTAGGCCGATTTTACCTGGTTCACGAGTTGCAGTCTTGACGAACGGGCACTTTCAAGATTCCGCAGTATCTGGCTGTCGCTAAGTGATATCGATTGCCACAGCTGCGGGGCTATCAGAGGCATAGAGGCGTTGAATCCGAGGGAGTAGGAGTTGTCGAGGCCCATTTTAATTCCGCCGTCGTTTTTTTTGCTGTCGGTCGAGCGCGACTGAGGCGTGGTGGAAGTGTCGTCGTCGGGTGCGGAGCCGAAGTTTCCGAAGCCGTCCATGTTCATATATGCCACCTGTTTGGCGAGCATGCGGTTGTATTGAGCACCGAATGATATCGATGGCAGTAGCTGGCCTATGGTTTCCTGTCGGGAATAGTCGACGCGAGTTATTTCCATATCCGCTACTTTCACAGTGGGATTGTCGCTGAGAGCCACGGTGATACACTGTTCGAGTGTAAGCACGGAATCGGCCTGGGCAAAGGCTGCCGAGGCCGTAAGAATCAGGGTTCCGACAAGTGCCGGAAGTCGATTAGGTAATAGCATTTGCAGAATATGTGATAATTTCTACAAAGATAGCGAATTATGTGGAGATTTATGGAGTAGATAAGTGAAAACGCCCAATAAAGTCGAAAAAAAAGCGAATCTTCCGGAGTTCAATCCCAGTCGGGCCGCCGGCGCAAGTAACGTCGGCGCCCTCGCCGACGGTGTGCCAGCATGGTTCTTACCAGGTTTATCACGCGTGTCCAGGCCGTCGGCGTAGTAACGTCGGCGCCCTCGCCGACGATGAGCATGTATGGCTCTTTCCAGGTTTTTTACGCGTGTCCGGGCCGTCGGCGGGGTCGCCGACGTTACGGAATATGCCGACGCTGGCCCAGTATGGCTCTTTCCAGGTTTATCACGCGAGTCCGGGCCGTCGGCGAGGGCGCCGACGTTACAGGAGTATTCCGACGGTGGCCCCGCATGGTTCTTTTCCAGGTTGATTA
>JAIDBM010000204.1 GCA_029056365.1 Muribaculaceae bacterium
TGGTTGTATATTCGGGAATAGGCATCAACCATCTGCGCGATGTCGAAGCTGTCGGCACGATGGCGGCAAGCCTCCGCCACCGACTTATACCGTTCTTCGGAATTTTCAAGTTTCATTATCTCGGCGGCAAGCGCGGCGCTGTCCTCGTGCGGGAACAGTATGCCGTAGCCTTTGACGACCTCGCGGAGGCCGTCAACGTCAGAGGCCAGAAATGGCTTGCCCACACTCATGCCCTCGACCGACGACAGCGACAGGCCCTCGAAATGCGACGACATTACTACATAGTCGGAAGCCTTGAGCAGCTCGGCGATATCGCTGCGGACACCGAGAAAGTGAACCCTTTCCGATAGTCCGAGTTCTGAAGCCAGAGAGGCAAACTCCTCGCGGCGGACACCATCGCCGGCCAAAAACAGGTGGAAGTTCTCCGGCAAACGGGAAAGCGCCTTTATTACAGTGGACTGGTCCTTTTCCCAGCGGAATCCGGCCACCATTACAATCTTCCGGCTTCCGGGAGCCATCTGTTCAGGCTCGCCGCTTGCTGAGGCCGATGAGAAGGCCTTCACATCCACCCCGTTGTTTATGGTGCAGATATTGTCGCCGTCACCAATAAAGGCCCTGAGATTTTGCTCTCCTTTGTCGGATATGCACACAACCTTCTCATACCGGCTGTACATCCAGCGGTCGATCCGGGCATACCACTTCCAGCTGCGGCGCCGGTTGGAGCCTCCGTGTTCGGTTGTGAACAGTCTTGTGCGGCGGAACAACGAGCCTATGGCCGCAAACAGCTGAGGCGCCGTGTTGTGCGTGTGCACAATATCGTAGCGGCGGAGATAGGCGAGCAGGCGGAAAAAATTTATCGGCGAGTATACCGAACGGTTTCTTCCGAGTTCATGGACACGAAGGCCTTTTGCCTCGGCAAGCCGCCTGAACGGAGTGTTGACTCCATCGAAAAGCAAAAGTTCAACCTCCAGGCCCTTTTCTTTGAGCCGAGGCAGCAGGTCGACCATCAGTTTCTCGGCGCCGCCAGTGCGCAGCGATGTGATTACATGAAGGATTTTCATCTGAAATTCATTTTTGCCTTGGCTTTGACTTTCCGTCTGATTTGCAGATACCACAGGAAACCCGCCGGACAGGCAAGCAAGGTGAGCAGTTTCTTCGGAGATTCCTGTACGAAGCGGTTGTTCCCGGCAATGATAGATGTGGCCACATAATGGACACACGACACGAAACGGCGCCGGAGTGTAGGGGCGCATTCCATCTCGGTTTTACGGAAGAATGAGAATCCTTTGGGGTTCTTCCAGTACTGGCTGTACATGTTGTAGCTCGACCCGTCGAGCTGGTATTCGACAGTCACCAACGATTCGTTCAGAGTCAGCAGTTTATAGTCGCGGTCTATGAGCATGTACTTGTAAGCCAGACCTACATAGCGCTCGCCCTCAAAGAGCGGATACTCGGGATAGCGCTTTATAACCTCCGTGCGGTACACAAGTTTCTTGTCGCCGCTGCCTCCGGAGGCGTAGTAGCCCTGAAGTGTGGTTTCCTTCATATCATCCGGAAAGCGGCTGCCGATAATCGAGCCGTCCTCGGTCTGGTCGAGAGCCACGAAACCGGCGTATCTGTCGGAGCCGTTCTTCTTCCAGAACCTTACAATCTTCTCCACGGCATCATCGGGCATGAAATCATCGGAGTCGATGCAGGTGTTCAGTTCGGTGGTGATATTCCGGTAGGCAGTGTTATGGGCGCCGTGCATGCCCTGGTTCTGCTGCTTTATATAGCGGATTGGAATCCGGTTCTCGGCAATCCAGCCACGTACGAGTTCTTCCGTGTTGTCGGACGAGCCGTCGTCAATCACGAGCCATTCGAAATCCTTGCAGGTCTGACGGAGCAGACTCTCATAGGTCCGGCCTATGGTGTGCGCACGGTTGTAGGCCGGAGTGAACACTGTCAATGTTTTAGTATCCATAGAATATATTCATAATCCATCTGAAAGCGACTTGGGCAAGCATTATATATGCGGTAATCGCGCCCTGCCGTTTTCCCCATACGTTCAGTTTCAGGCAGGGATAGGCCAGCACAACCGCATACATGAACCACGAAAGGTAGGCGAAACGGTTTGAATAGTTCGCCCTGATTACCATTACCCAGAAAGCATTCGACAATGTATAGGTATTAAGCAAAATCATGTAAGCAGTGTCCTTGATGCCTTTCTTCACAATCACGTAATAGCCTAATATGATGGGCATGGCGCTGTAAAGAAGAAAGTCCCAGCGGAATCCGATTGTCGCCAGCTTGTCAACCTCATGTTGTGTCATATAATGCGCCATGCGGTCATCGAAGCCAAAGCTGACAAAAAATGATGTGACAAAACCTCCGGCAACAAGACTTATCACTATCGACAGCAGCCAGAATATATAGGCTGTCTTGAATTTCTTGATCCAATAGGCCGACAGAAAAAGCATAGCACACGGGAGCAATGCTGTGCGGTGGATATTAAAAGCCACAAAACACAGTAACGCGGCAATAGTAATATTTCTCTTTCCCGGTATGGCAACATATGATATAGCGACCAGAACAATGCTGCATGCCAAACCGTTACGGATACCGTTCACTCCGTAGGTATAGAACGAGAACGCGGCTAAATTAAAAAGGAGAGCTATCCATATATTATTGGGAAACAATCGCTTGCACGCCCATAATGTACAGCCAAAATAACCTAATGACACAATAGTGAAGAACACATGTACATCAACCACTGATGAACAAACAATCATCAGTTTCAGCCATATCCATTCAAACCGTTCGCTCGGAGTGCCTGGAGGATTATCCATAAGGAGGTTATACTGATGGGCGTATAGACCTGAATCACCGAATACATGGGAGAACGGCCTCATGCCAATCCATATAGCAAGCACCGACGCAAGAATCAGCGGGAAAAGAATATTCGACTTGCCACGGTCGAGTTGACTGTAGCTTTTACCCATAATACCCGCGCTTGTGGCGAAAGTCAGAATTATCACCGAATACAGGAATATCGGCAGGTATAGGAGGGAACTCATTTCCTTAACAGCTTCCGTAATTTAACAAATACTCCTGTTCCGAACATCCTGTGAGCAAAACGGGAAAGATTCTGACGCCACGGACTAATATTCAGCCATGTTTTGGTAAACCAGTGGATTGTGCGTGTGTTGGCGGTCTTGTTCAGGCGTCCGGTGGCATCGTCGAACGGATTGAACCAGTCGGACGGATATATATAATTATCTGCCACACACTGTATTCCCGGTTCATCCTTCATGCCTGCCTTTATAAGCTCGCGTGTGGTGATGTTCACCACAGCATCGGTTGTATTGAAACTCCCGTCAGGCAATATGAAATCAAGTTTCTGATAATAGTCCAGAATGGTCTTGTACAGACTCATATCCGGCTCCGCGCCCATCCCCAGACCGGCAGCGACAGCTCCATAAGGACGTGCCGGACACGGGTTCACCTCAAAGCCTAAAAATGCGCCACGTTCAATAATATCGTCCATCGGACGTATGACCTCCACATCAGTATCGAAATAGAGTCCGCCGTGTTCATATAGGATTTTAAACCTTGCATAATCACTGACGAAGGCATATTTCTTTGCCTCATATGCCTGCGCGGTGTATGGTATGCAGTTGACATCGAAATTATCTTCATTCCACTCTATGATTTCATAGTCCGGAAAGAATTTCTTCCACGATGCTATGCACTTCAGCGCTGATTCAGGCAACGGATTGCGCCCGAACCAGCAGTAATGTATCTTCTTGGGTATCATGTGTTTTGAAAATTCATATAAATGACCGTCTCAGTCATGCATAATTGAGTCGATTACAACAGACTATGGTCTCGCTGCAATTCGCGTCCTGCTGACGCTTTTTGTATACTTTATCAAATCTTTCTGCGCGGTGGTATATGGCATGTATTTTTTCATGAATGGAATGCATATCCAGCATGAAAATACTGTAATAACAAGAAATTCCATTCGGGATAGACATTGTCCGGTATACAGATAGTAAGACATGTATGCACAACCTCGTATGATATAGTGGGTACACAATACCATTACCGAGTATCGACCGAAGTATGAAATCAGCGGGAGCCATTCAACCGCCTTGCATATCAAAAGTAAAGCGATTACCAACACTACGGAAACCAGATATATTTCGACTATGTTTCCCTGATATACATTCGTGCGAAATTCAATAAAGGGCGTTCCCATTATCACACAATAAGCTGCTGCCGCCACAGCCAGAAGCAAGAATGTCGAAAGGTAATACCTGTCGTGTTCCGTACGATATAATACCGGAAGTTTTCTCAAGCATATTCCTATGAAGAAAAACGGCAACGCGCTAAGAGCCGAAGCGAAGAACAACGGAAGATAAATGTTATGCGCAGAAACGTAATACCCCCCCCCACAGCCAATTACGAATACCAGGGCGGCTCTGAACCATATATTGGCCACATTTCGGCTGAGTACGCAATAAATTATATTGACCCAAAAGAGACACAATAAAAACCAAATGGGCAGATTGATGAGGTTTGGCTCGCGGAAGGGAAGGCTTATTTCGGTTATGATTTTGGAAAAAATCTCAGTGTGCGATGTGGTTGGTAAGCTTAGAGCAATGTGTATCAGAAAGAACGAGCAGAACGGAATCAACAGTTTGTTCGTTTTCTTCACAACGAGATTTACCAAGCTTCCATAGTCCTTAAAGAACAGACCCGACAGAATGAAGTACAACGGCATTCTAAGAGCCTTTAGTGCGGGAGTATACATAAGAAATTCAGAGTGCAAAAGAACAACAAAAATGATGCATACACCTTTTGCAAGGTCGATAAACATTATGCGCTCTTTGCCACCGGAAGTGATATTCTCAGTTGGTCTGGTGAAATTCTCATTTAGAAAACTTGTCAGCTCCGTAATAATCTTCATTTTATTAATTTATAAATCTTCTCGACTTCGCTCTCATTCCCGAAGTCATGGCCGAGGCAATAATCAGCCAGTAATTTTTGTTTTTCCACATCGCGGATAAGTTCCGCCAGACCGTGTGCGCAGCCCTCGTTGTCGAGCGGCACAATCACACCGTCAACTCCATTGTTTATCTGCGACGGAGCGGTAGGATACGCCGTCACGGCCACAGGCTTGCCGAGCATCTGGGCCTCGCGGACCGTCACCGACTTGCCTTCATAGCGCGATGGCTGCACATATATGTCGCAGGCCTTGATATACGGATAAGGATTGGTTTTCTTGCCAAGCATCACCACATGCCCCTCCATGCCGGCCTCGGCGATTTTCTGCCGGATAAGCGTGTCATCGCCATAGCCGATTATATACCATTTCAAATCCCTAATACCTGATTCTACAATCCGGCGTGCGATGTCCGGCAGATTGTCATAGTTCTTGGCATTGCAGTAGCGGCCTATTGAAAGCAGATTTATACTGCCTGTGAACTCCGCCGATGCATCGAACTCGCTGGCGCGTTTGCGTACGAATTTCGGCGACAATATGTTCTCAATCTCCACTATCTTCGGAGCGAGAGCCGGGAAGGTATTCACGAACGAGCGGGTTACTTCCGGCGAGATTGATGCTATATGGTCGTAGGCGTTCCACACAGGGAGTTCGAGCGCGGCGTTGAAATGCACCGTGGTATAGTCGGTGTGAATCCATGCGAGGCGCTTTTTCGCCCTCACCTTGTCTCGGCCTATGTTGTGGGGAGTCAAGAAACTGATGCATAGGTCGTATTCGGTATCAGGATTGATTTCAGGCAGAACCGGAGTTACACAATTTCCCATATACTGCATAATGGAGCCGTCATCGCCTGAAAACGAAGTCTTTCTGATATAATTCCTATGTCTGAACCGTGCTAGCAGCCGTGCGGCTATCAGGCCGATTCTGCCGTTGCGCAAAGCCTCCGACATCGGAGCCTCGATAAGCGAATACGTCTTGTTTTCCGGCAGGAGATTCACCCAGTCCGGGATAAACTTCATCAGCGGCCCGCGGTGGCTGTATACAAACAGATCGACATCCACCAGTTTCGGGTCCAACGCACCCAACAAGCCGATAAGCGCCATTTCAGCACCCCCGAGTTCGAGATAGTGCATCAAGACGATTATTTTATCTTTCCTTACTACTGACATAAATCTATTTGCTGATTCAAGTAATGGCAAGAGGTATCAATCAGACTATTTATTTCAGCTTCTACCGATTGATATTGAATGGCTTCTAAATCAATATCAATCGGTTTGTCTACAAGTCTATTACTCAGATTGATGCTGCATAGCAAATCGCTCATTCGCTTATTAATGCCTTCATTGCGGTTGACTATGTAGAAATCTTTCTGAAATATCAATGAAAAGGCCAGAGCATGAAAAGAATTTGCAAGCACATATCTGGCATTTGCCAATAGCGATAAAAACTCTTTAGGTCCTGACAGTTCATAGTTCTTATCTGCATATCGACCATAAATTGCCGAAACGGAACAAATCTTCAGACCTGTTTTTCGTCTGAGTTCCTCTGCTATGGCTCGAAGTTTATGACTTTTTTCACAGTCGTACACAAATATATACTCGTCGTTGCCCGATATCGGTTTTTCGATAAGTTTAGCCCACTGCTCTCTTGCAAGAAGGAAAACAGGGTCAGCCAGCAGGGTCGCATCACAGAAATCAAGCTTCTGCAATATCTGCAAAGCGCTTGATTCACGTACAGATATGGCATCGAAATTTTTCAGCTTCTCCTTTACAAAGGAGTCAAGACCATTATGAATCTTCTCTGTGGCAAAACTTGCGGCATAACTTATCTTTCTGGCTCCGTTTTTAACAAAGTCGAGATAAAAAGCCGCATCAGCTCCATTGGGAAACAATGTATTCCAGATTTGGTCGCTTCCGGCAATATACAAATCGGCTGACGGGCAATCTTCTGCTATATCTTCAGAAGAATCGTAACGCTTTTTTGTAAGTGACAGATATTTCTTTGTGAAATCATCAAACAAACGCTTTCGCTTCAGTTGTCTTAGGCGCCCCGGCAATTTAGCCATTCTATACAACTCCCTGACAACAGGTTTGTCAAATATAGGATTACAGATACTCCAAAGATTATAATGATTCGACAGATAAGGCGGCTTGTAGTCAATTATGCAGTAGTCGTGTCCAAGACTCCGGCAATACTCCTGCAAGGCATAGGCCTGAAGAGAGGCGCCATAATTATATACATCATGGCAAGTGATTGTGCAGATTTTCATTATTTAACCCCGCTTGTTTCTAAGTTTATAAAGTGCAGTGGCAATTCTGAGATATAGTCGGCGAAACCAGCGGTTCTCGGCCTTGAATGATGGTACCCATTTTGTCAATCGGAAGACTTACCATTCAATATCAGATTCTGTAATTTTAAAGATTCAGTAGTGGTGCTTGCATTGTTATCCTGCCGTAGATTAAGAATCAGACGCTCGCGCAGCGAATTGTCGGAAAGCAGTTCTTTGATTCCATCGGCAATTGATACTCCGTTCATTCCTACGATTACTCCATTGACATGGTCTTCCAGCTGGTCATAGACTACTGGGAAATTGGTACATACAATCGGTTTGTGAAGCACCTTAGCTTCTCCAACCGTAATTCCGAATCCCTCGTGAATGGAAGTCTGCACATAAATATCGCAATTGGCAATATAGGGGTAGGGGTTCGTCTGCAAGCCTTCGAGAATTACGAATCCATTCAGACTCTTGTCGGCGATTGACTTCCCGAGTTCTTCTTTCAGCGGACCTGTGCCAATTATATGCCATTGAAATTCAACACCTGAATTCCTGAGGATTTCCGCTGCATCCATCAGCAGATTGTAGCCTTTTTCCTTTACAAGACGACCGACTGTGGTCAGATGGACACACGATGCTGACTTTTCAAACGGAGTAAACTCATGAGAAAGAGAGCCAATAACTTCAGGGTTTATTATATCATTTATGCATACAAGGCGTTCGGGATATTTGATGAACTCCGATTTCGCCATCTTGCCAAGAAGAATTTCCGATGGCGTAACCACATTGTCGAATTCTGCATAATACTTCCGGCAATAGCCCTTCAAATGGCGTGATGCCTCAATATCCCCATTTATCCAGCATATCTTTCTGGATGCACTTACTTTATCAGCTACGAAATAGGTAGACAATCCTTGCTGATAACCTATGGCCACATCGTAGTAGTCATGCAGTTTCTGATATGAGCCGGCGAACGACTGCCAGAAAAACTCGGCACGGTGCATATTTCTGTTCCAAGGCATCCAATATTTCATACCATATACCACTCTCCTCAGAATCCCGGTAATACGGTTTTCTTTTTTTCTAGGCAATGTAAATACATTTACTTCCGGCGGGAGCAGTTGCTCAAACACACCACCGCGTACATCAATACCGAGAGACACCTCACAACCGGCGCTCAACAAAAACGGAATCGCCGATGTAAGGCTTTTTTCGCCTCCGCCACAAGTAAGAGAATCAATTACAAATAACACCTTAGCCGTTTTTCCCGGCGACTTAATTTTTCTTTTGTTCTCCATACTTTTCAATAAATTCCTTTATTGTAAGTCTGAAATCTTTTTCACGTGCCCCAACTACCGAATCATCCCAGTTCCACCACGCTATTTTCGCCATTTCAGCGGCTTCCTCCCGGCTACATTTCTCCTTTATAATTTTTGCCGGAACGCCTCCGACAACACAATACGGAGGGATATTCCGTGTGACAACCGAACCGGCGGCCACGGTAACTCCGTCGCCAATCTCTATTCCCGGCAGTATGGTGCAATTCTGCCCAATCCATACATCATTGCCTATAGTAATACCGTCCTTACTTCCAAGCGGATTATTCCTGAACGGATACGAAGTAACAACATCGGTGAGATGCTTTCCCTGATCTACAACGAACCTCACACCGTCGGCAACAGATGAATATCTGCCTATTTTCACTGCTGCATTTCCCCAGCGGAAAATCTTTGCGTTATTGGCATAGGATTTATGCCCCATATAAGTTAGGGTGTCTTCCTTGGCATATGT
>JAIDBM010000205.1 GCA_029056365.1 Muribaculaceae bacterium
CTGTAGCTCCTTCCCGAAAGCGAGTGCAAAGTTACACCCTTTTTCGTTACCCACCAAATTTTTTACCGTTTATTTTTTAATTTTTAGTGTTAACGTTTGTTAGAGACATGCGCTTGAGGCTGTGCCTCCACTATTTACAATTTATGCTGCAAAACATACTTTTTTGACACCTCTCCTGTCGCAGCTCCTTATTTCACTCCGGATACCGAAGATTCCCATCCTCCGGCGCCGAGAGGATTTCATCCAGTTTTTTTTCAAGAAACACAGGCAGCAGCTCTTGGGAAACTTCTCATGCCTGTCGAAAGGCATTTATTACAACGAACCATATACTATAGCTATACAATATATAATACACACACACGTTATATATAAGCTATTATAAAAACATGCCAATCATGATCAAAAAAATACTGCATACTCTCTCTCTGGTATTGTTGTGCTGCACACATGCGCTCGCTCTGCCACTTGAGCACTACGCCGCAGAGTCGGTTCTTGCCACCGGCTCATGGGTAAAAGTGCGCGTCGACAAGTCGGGGCTGTTCCGTATCACCTCCTCAGAACTCAGAAAGATGGGGTTCAGCGATCCGCAGAAAGTACATGTCTATGGCTATGGCGGCTACCGTCAGCCCGACCAGCTTACAGCGGCCAACTTCATCGACGACCTGCCACTGCTTCAGTCGATAAACAATTCCGACGGCATAATATTCTATGCCCAGGGACCGTACACCCGGCAACTGAGCAGCTCATCGAGCAGCTATATAAACCATACACCCAGCATATATTCCGATTACTCATATTATTATCTGAGCGAAATCGACTGCGACAGCCGCGAAATAAAAACGACAGGCAGTCCGGTCACAACCGCTCCGGCAACCAGCTTTATAGAAGTCGTGCACCACGAACAAGAACTCATGTCGCCTGCCGAAGCCGGCGCACAGTTGCTTGGCGAGGACTTCCGCTACACTCCTACACGCACTCTAAGCTTCAACACCCCCGGAGCAGCATCCGGAGGCAAAGCATGGTTCGAGTGCTCTTTTGCCAGCGAAGTATTCGGAGCCTCATCGATGCTGAGATTCAGCGCCAACGGCACTGAACTGCCATCGGTAAGCGACGACCGTATAGCGGCTGCCAACACCGATGAGCACTATTACGGAAGAGCCACCACCACCCGGCACGAATTCACCCACAGCGGCGACAGGCTTCAGCTGCAAATTGCCTACCAGCCCGGAGCCACCTGTCATGGCGCATGGCTCGACTACGTTACACTCAACTACGAGCGTCAGCTCAGCCTTCCGGCCTCAGGTTATCTCAGTTTCAGCAGTGCCGGCCGTCAGTTACAGCTCAGTAACGCAAGCCCCGATGTGATAATCTGGGATGTCAGCGACCCCCTTGAAATATTTCAGGTAAACGCAGCCGTAGACGGCAACAAGGCAAGCTGGACCTCCGGCAGAGCAGGACTGCACCATTATGTAGCATTCCGCACCGGGGCCACGCTGGAATCGCCGGAGAATACCGGAACCGTAAAAAATCAGAATCTGCATTCTCTGGAAGCCGCCGACATGGCGATAATAACCTTCAGCCAATGGCAGAACCAGGCCGAACGCCTGGCCACTTTCCATCGCAACAGTCCCGACTCGCTGAAAGTCCATGTACTTGACATTGCCGAAATATACAATGAGTTCGGGAGCGGCGCCCCCGATGTCAGCGCAATAAGAAAGATGTGCAAAATGCTGTATGACCGAGGGAACGACAGCGGTCGGCCTTTGCGGTATGTGCTTCTGATGGGCGCATCGACTTTCGATGAACGGCATAAACTTGAAGGAACCCGCAGTTCACGCCCCTATACCATACCCGGCTGGCAGACCAAGCAGATGTCGCAGGTTCTGAGCGACAACGAAGGCTACGGCACCGACGACTTCGTGGGCATGCTCGAAGACAACGACGGCGCCAATCTCGGCAGCGCCTACATATCGGTGGCTGTGGGCCGTATACCGGTACGTACCGCCAACGAGGCCAAAAGCACCGTGGACAAACTTCTGCAATACTCCAACGAATCAAAACGCGGCACATGGCGCAACCGCGTGATGCTGATTGCCGATGACGGCAATAACGGCGTACACCTTAATCAGAGCGAACGTTTTGTGAAGAACATATGCAAGGACCCACGGCAACAGCAGATATTCACAAAAATATATATCGATGCTTACGATTACAGCGGCACAGTGCCTTTGGTGGCCCGCGATGAAATGTTCAGGGCCCTCGACGAAGGTGTGATGTGGTGGAACTTCGTAGGCCACGGCAATCCCAGCAAATGGACCGGCAACGACATTCTCACCTACAACGACATCAACAACGCATACTGGCGACAGCTGCCTGTAATATACGCCGCCACATGCGACTTTCTGCGATGGGATTCCAACGTAACCTCGGGCGGCGAGATTCTGTTCTTTGAGCGCAACGGCGGATGCGTGGCCATGATAAGCGCCACTCGTCCGGTGAACATATCGGACAACGGCTATCTGACCAACGGTATGGGCCACAGCCTGGCCCGGCGCGATGCCAACGGACGCATCTATCCCATCGGCGAAATATACCGCTGGGCAAAAAACAATCTGTACAACGACAACGATGCCCTGCTCACCGGCTCGAATCCGAACAAACTCCGCTTTGTGCTGATGGGCGACCCCGCCATGCGCCTGGCCATGCCCGGAAACATAGCCCGTCTCGATTCAATCAACGGCAAGGCACTCACCGACAATTCCGCCGACAACCAGATAATGGCCCGTTCGCTCTCACGCATAAGCGGCAGTGTCACCGACCCCGCGAGCGGCGAAATCATGCCGGACTTCAACGGCATTCTTTACTACGACCTGTACGATGCCGAATACTCCCTGACGACAAAAGGCCACAGCGACAACGGCGGATTCGGTCAGCCACAGATCACATACGAAAACATGGGCGGACGCATAGCATCGGGATCGGCCAAGGTAAGCAACGGAAAATTCTCGTTCACCATCGCCATGCCTGAAGAAGTGGCCCAGATATGGAGGCCCGCCACACTGAACATGCACGCAGTGAGCGATGACTCCGAAACCGGTGCGGCCTCATTGTCCGATGCCGCCGGAGTAAACAACAGCTTCTACGTCTACGATACCGACACGGAAGTAGCACCCGACACCAAGGCCCCGACAATCGAGTGGCTTGCCGTGAATCATCCCGGCTTCACCCCTGGAGCTACCGTACATTCCACTCCGATGATACTCGCCCGTGTAAGCGACGACCGGGGCATAAACCTGTCGACATCGGGCATAGGACGCCAGATGAGTCTGACTCTCGATGGCAAAACCACATTCACCGATGTATCGCAATACTATACCCCCGACCCGGACAACAACACAGCCGGCGACATAGCCTACCCGATGAACACACTCACCGACGGCAACCACGAAATCAGCCTTCGGGTGTGGGACACCGACGGCAATTTCACCGATGCCCGGGCCGAATTCTTTGTAAGCTCCGATGCCGCTCCGGAAATATTCGATCTGTATACCGATGCCAATCCGGCACATACAGAGGCCAACTTCTATCTCAGTCACAACCAGCCCGATGCAACAATGACTGTGACAGTAAACGTATATACCCTTGCCGGCAATCCGGTGTGGTCACAGACCCAGACCGGACGCAGCGACATGTTCCTGACCCAACCTCTGACCTGGGACCTTACCGACAGCGGAGGAAGGCGGGTAGGACGCGGCATATACGTATATCGCGCCACCATATCGAACGGAGGCACAAGCCACACCACCGCATCACGCAAACTGGCGGTAGCCGCCTATTGACATTCTGCCGGCGCATCCCCGGCAACCGAATGCCAGAGCTGAATACGCCAAACCGATAGTTTCAGTAAACTATCAGCCAAATACGATTTCCCGGATTCAGAAATAATTCGTAACTTTGCACACTATGAACGACAATAAGCCATCAAAATCCCCACTTCTGCCAGAGCCGACCCTACGTCGGCTTCCCTGGTATCTGGCCATTGTCAGCACCATGCACAAAGCCGGCATTGAATTCGTGTCATCTACCAGAATCGCAGAAGAAAGCAACGTGGATGCCTCGCAGATAGCAAAAGATCTGTCGTTCCTCAATATCAAAGGGAAAACACGCATAGGCTATGAAGTGGCATCGCTGGAAAAAGAACTACGCGAATTTCTGGGATTTCTGGAACCGCACCGCGCGATAATGGTGGGAAGCGGTTCGCTCGGAGCCGCCCTGATACATGATTCCGGCCTCCAGCGCTACGGACTCGACATCGTGGCCGGCATCGACGTCGACCCGCGCCTTGTCGACAATCAGATAGCAGGCATACACATATACCATCCGGACGACATGGAACGGGTTATAGCCGACAACAACGTAACCATCGGTATAATAGCCGTTCCGGCCAACTCGGCCCAGGACATGGCCGACCGACTTGCCGAAGCAGGGATAAAGGCCCTGTGGAATTTCACTCCACGCCGTCTTCGCGTTCCCAAGGATGTTGTGATAACGAACACCTCGATTTACTCGCATCTGGCAGTAATGTACAACCGACTCCGCCAGCAATGAAAGCAATAATAAGCAACAGCACAGCCCTGCGCGGCAATATACCGGAGATAAGGCTCATTGCCGACTCCGCCATCGGACGCCAGCGCGAACCCTACTGGACAGATACTGATTCAGATTTTAAATATGCAGCACTGATATGCCCGTGCTACCGCATCGGTCGACTCGGCAAAAACATCGACCGACGCTTTGCATCACGGTATATCGATGCCCTTGCCCCGGCAGCTCTGATAATTCCCGAAACATTCGCCGACGCACCCATGGAGACAGCCGAAATATTTCTCGCATCCACCAACGCGCTCATACCGGGAGACGATGCCGCAGCAGACTTCGACAACGCAAGTCCGCTCACATTGTCGTGCAACGGCGAAACACGCGAATTCACCCCATGCGAATTCATTCAGGAAGCAGTGCCGACACTCTCCAGATTCATGACCCTCAAAAACGGCGACCGGATAATCGACTGCAGTAATCCGATTGCCGCAGGAGTGCTGCCCCGCTCGACACTGGAAGCATGTATCGGAAATATAACCACACTGAAAATCAAAATGCTATGACAACCCGCACAATCCCGCACACCTGAAACCCTGTTCCGGATTCCCCTCCGCCGGAACAACCAGCCACACGGATCAAACTGAAACGACATACCAGAAATACAACTGTAATACCGCACAATGAATTCAAAATTACTCAAAATACTGCTGGCAACCGGAATACTCGGAAGCTCCATTGCATCTTATGCCCTTCCGACAAGCCACTACAGCACAAAATCAAGGCTCAGCAGCGGCAAATGGGTCCGCATAAAAGTAAGCCAGACCGGCATGCAGGCAATCACTTTCGAACAACTGCGCGAATGGGGTTTCTCCGACCCGGCAAAAGTGGCAGTGTTCGGATACGGCAATGTGGAGATGAGCCGGAGCAATTCATTCTCCGACAAATTGCCCGACGACCTGTCGCAGACAACCACACTGGTAAACGACAACCGCATCATATTTTACGGCGAAGCCACCACCCGGATAAATCCGATGTCGTACAACTCCCTTGAATACCTGCGGAACATATACGACAACCACGGCTACTACTTCCTGAGCGACTGCGAAAGCCCCAGGCCGATCACATACAAAAACTATAACCCGGCCTACAGCAGCAACACACCGCGCACAGTTCACTATTTCTCCCAGATAATCCAACCCGACGACCATAACCACATGAGCGGAGGCGCGTTCTGGCTCGGACCGGAACTATCAAAAGAGTCGACGCTGGAATACACATTCCCCGTAAAAGGATACCAGCCGGGCAACGGCTCGGTGGAGTTCGGCACAATGGGATACACCTTCGTCGCCGCCGACGAGACCGACACGCTCACCGTGAATGTAATCCAGCCGAAAAACGTGAACGTGCCTTATATCAGCAACAGACATCCGGCCAAAACCACCAGCGAGAATACATACTTCAACTCGTCGAACGGCACGGCAAGATTCCGTCCGCTTTCGACAGGCAGCCTTGAAAACGCCGAAATAACATACGGTTTCAGACTGCACAACAAAAAAGCTCCACGCTTCGCAGCCATCAAAAATGTATGGACCATATATCCGCGCCGAAACGACATGTACGGCGAAGAACAGATGGCCATGACATTCACCACAGCGTTCGCCGACCAGAACTTCAAGATTCTCAGCCCCGGCAAAGTGGAAGTATGGAATATCGGCAACCCGCTCGACATATACGCCTACCGAACTGTATACAACAGCTCGGACGGCACCACCACAGGCAGCTTCGACAAGCAATACAGCAGCGGACTCTCCGCGGCCAGACTCATAGCCTTCGACCCCTCGGCGAAACTTTACTCGCCCGAATTCGACGCCGTTGTGCCGAATCAGAATATACACGGCGACGAAACACCCGAAATGGTGATAATATCAACCGAAGCCCTATACGACGCAGCATGCGAACTTGCCGAAATTCACCGCCAGCGAGGCAATAAAGTGAATGTGTATACCCATCAGCAGGTTCTGAACGAATTCGGCAGCGGCGGCGCCTCGCCCATGGCCTACAAAATGATGGCCAAAATGTTCTACGACCGTAATCCGGGAACATTCCGCAACATTCTGCTCTACGGCCCCACCACATGGGACTTCCGATGTGTACTGATGCCGCAGAACGAATACCTGCTCACATTCCTTGCCGACCGTGAAACACACTACAAAGAACGGTCGGCCAACTTCAGCAGCGATGCATATTTCGGCATGCTCGACGACAACTTCACGTCAGCCTCGATAGAATTCGCCACACACAACGTGGCCGTAGGCCGCCTGAATGTGGCCAGCAACGGAGCCGGTCATGACGTGAACATGAAAATACGCGACTATATCGACAATCCGCTTGATCCGGCCGCTTTCGCACGCATGCTCGTAATCACATGCGAAGGCGATGCCAACGCACACTTCTACCAGGGCCAGACCGTAGCCGACAACACCGTGGCCTCAAACCCCGCATTCACCCCTACCCGCGCACACATAAGCCTGTATCCGATTGAAAACGCAAAAGCAGCTTTCACCACCAGAAAAGCCATGAGCGCATTATCGGAAGGTCAAGGATTTTTCGACTACTCGGGCCACGGCGATGAAAACAACCTCGGACGCGGCGGAGCCATAGTGTGGCAGAAATCAAACTCCGCAAGCATGACCAACAGCCAGCTCCCGATAGCGATGCTGTCGACCTGCTCGGCCTATAACCTCGACCATGGCAACAACGACATCGCCACCTCGCTCACATTCAAGCAAGGGGCCGGCTCAATCGCCACCATTGGCGCCTGCCGCAAGGTTTATCTCGCCTACAACGGAATTCTGAACTCCGCAATTGCCGAAAGCTACGCAACCGCGACTCCTGGCTCCACCATAGGCGACATGTATAACCGTGCCCGTCAGATTGCCATAAGCAACAGCAACAGCAACAAGGACGCGCTGGCCAACACCCTGTGCTACAATCTGTGCGGCGACCCGATGACCCGACTGCCTGTGCCCGACTACTCGGCGACAATCACCGATATTGCGGGAAAACAGCCCTCAGCCACAGAAAAAGTGGCCATAGCCCCCGGCGACCTTTTCAGCATAAACGGCAATATCACCGACTCCAAAGGAAACACAGTTTCAGGATTCAACGGCAGCATACGCGCCATAGTTTATGACGGACCGGTCGACATCCGCCAGGTCAACACCGCCGGCGCCGACACCATACGCACAATATCGCTCGAAGAAGAAATCCTTGCCGAAGCCGGAGGACGCGTGGAGGCCGGCAAGTTCAAAATCAGTATGTGTCTGCCGCAGCCCCGCATCGCAGGCAAACGAAACCGGATAATCCTGTCGGCGATTTCCGACGACAAAAGTCCGGCATCAGGCGCACTCGGCTATACCAACGACTTCGTAATCGACCTCAATGCCGAAATGTCGAATCCCCAGCAAGGCAAGATTCCTGCCATACGCCAGATGTATATCAACACACCTGAATTCAGAAACGGCAGCGAACTCTCACCCGACAGCCTGCACACCTTCTACGCAGTGGTAGACGCCTTCGACACCGGCATATCTAATTCCAGCTCTATAATCGGAGCTTCGCCGCGGCTCACCCTTGACGGCAGGCGTGACTTTTCCGGCATAGGATCGAACTTCTCCATAAACGAATCCGGACAATATGTGTTCCATCTGCCACTCTCAAGCGAATTCACCAAAGGATACCATTCCATCAAATTCACCATATCCAACACCCTTGGCGAATCAGTTTCACGCTCGATAAGCTTCTTTGTAAAAGCCTCCGAGTACCCCGTTGAAATAAAAGTTGCCGAAAAAGCCGCTACCGAAAAAGCCGAAATCGACATCGAATGCAGCGCCGATGCCAGCCGCAACCGGCTCATAATCGCCGATGCACTCGGAAACACAGTGTTCTCGGCCACCGATATAAAATTCCCCTACCAGTGGAATCTCATCAACAACGAAAATCAGAAAGTCGCCGACGGCGACTACTATGCCACCATACTCGTTGCCGATGAAAAAGGCTACGGAGCATCACAGGCCAAACGCATAGTTGTGATACGCAACTAACCTCCCTGCATGGCAATACAGCGGGAGTCAGACACCATACCAAAGTGTCTGACTCCCGCTGTTGCAGTATATCTATACAAAACGTGCTAACGCACAACCTTTGAAACCCCGCAATGCGTTCTGACAATAAAAACACCACAGCAGGGAAGCTCCGCCGAACCACGGCCGCATGCAACTCTCACACCCTGCAGGTTGTAAACCTCAATCAGTCCTGACGCACGAACCTCCCGGCCATCCACGCTCACACAACCGTCCTCAACAACATCAGGCTCAGAAGAACAGTCTACAGTCCGCCCGGTAAAACCATCGAGCGTATATATGCCGTTG
>JAIDBM010000206.1 GCA_029056365.1 Muribaculaceae bacterium
CTACAGAAAACATACTGCTTGCCGCTCATGCATGTGGCCTCGGTGCGGTGTGGTGCGGAGTATATCCCGACGACCGGAGAGTGGCCGATGTTACCCGGGTGCTTCAGTTGCCCGACAGCGTTGTGCCGTTGAACATCATCACTATCGGATATCCGTCGGGAATCAACACGCCGAAAGACAAGTGGAATCCCGACAAAGTGCACTATCAGAAATGGTAAAGTGAGTTATCTGGCGTCAGAGCCATTGAAACCGCATTACAGCAGTCCTATAAGGTCGCAGGGTTCTTCTATGATATGGTCGGCAAAGGCAGCCTTGAGTTCTCTTACAGGCCGGAATCCCCATGCGACCCCCACCGATTCCACACATGCCCTGCGGGCTGTTTCAATATCCACTCCGGAATCGCCCACATATAGCACCTCGTGCTTTGGAGTCGGACACATTGTAAGTGCCTCGAATACAATCGAAGGGTCGGGTTTGACCGGCACGCCATCGTGCTGGCCAAGCACGGCCTTGAAGTTGTATCTGCCAAAGTAATGATTAATCAGCAGTGATACTGCACGCTGGTATTTATTGGATGTTACCGCGAGGTTTATGTTCCGGCGGCTAAGTTCATCGAGCAACAGTTCAATACCCGGATATGGCGAAGTGAGGTCATGGCAATGCTGGTCGTAGTAGGCCATGAAACAGTGCCGGGCATCTGTTATGATCCGTTCGGTCCGCGCCTCTTCCGGAAGTGCCCGTTCCAACAGTTTGCTTATGCCGTTGCCTACCATCATGGGATAAGAACTCAGCGGGTGTGTCGGGTAGCCGAGTTGTCGCATGGCCTCATTGGCCGCGTTGCCGAGATCGTCTATCGTGTTGAGCAGAGTTCCATCGAGATCGAAAATTACCAATGATTTCATATCGCTGAGAAATTAAAAATGTTGTTGTCGTCGGAGATTTATTACATGTGGTTATATACTGAATCAGAACGGATAACCGACAGAGAAATGGAAGTTTGCGTCACGGCTCCATTTCGGGTGTATGATCGGCCACGGCTCCTGGTTCATTGCCGGATTATGTGCTTTGAGACCGAGGTCGAACCGGAGTAAGAAATAAGTGAAGTCCATTCGTATGCCTACTCCGTATGCGGCGGCTATCTGTTTGTAAAACTTGTTGAAACGGAATTCTCCGCCGGGCTGGTTCACATAGCTCTTTATTGTCCATATATTTCCGGCATCGACAAACAGGGCGCCTTCGAACACCCAGAAAAGTTTGGCCCTGTATTCCAGGCTCAGGTCCAGACGGATATCACCACACTGGTTGATGAAATCGGTAACGGAGTTTTTTGAGTCATATGCTCCGGGGCCGAGAGTCCGCACTCCCCATCCGCGCACACCGTTGGCACCACCGGCATAGAAACGTTTTTCAAACGGTACCATAGACGAGTTTCCGTAAGGATAGGCGATTCCGGCTCCGACATGGAATGCGAGCGCATTGCGGCTGTTGAAGTTGCGGGTATATGTGTAGTCAGCCTCGCCTTTCACATATTGGGCGTATTGTATGCCAAAAATCTTATATGCTCCGTCTTTGCGCTGCTGGCCGAATATGTTCGATATGGCATACAGAAGATTGCCGGCCACTTCCACAGAGGCGCGTAAGGTAGTAACCGACGGCTGTATCGCGAATGCGTTGACAGTGGCGGTGGGGGTGCGCCGGTTCGTGCGGTAGTAGGTGTATCCCATCCGCATGATGAAGTGGTCTTCGTAGCTGTATCTGAGCAGCGGATTCGACGGAGCCACGGAGTCAAGGAAATTGATGGTCGACCGAGGCAGCCGCACATAATTTATATCGATAAAATCGAAATTCTGGCGACTGTTGAAATTCTGTCGGTTCTGGGTCCAGATATATTTCCATGCCGCGCCTGCGATTATACGTGTGTATTCAGGACGTTCCTGATAGTTGAACGAAACTGCGAATTCGGTGTTTGCCCTTATGTGGCGGGTGAACGATCTCCGTAAAAACGGGGCCATGAATTTCGGGAAGCTTATGCCGACTTCTCCTGCATATTCGGTATAGCGGTTGTTCACAAGCCCCTCGAAGTTGCCCGAGAGTGCTTCATAGCTTGTCCGGACTTTCGCAGTAAGTAGTTCGCTGCCACGTGCGAGGTCGCGGTGCTGGTAGGTTATGCCTACTCCGAAGCCGAGGTCTCCCTCGGAGTTTGTGCCGTCGACCTCTACCGAAATTCCTTGTTTGCGGTTACGCGACATCAGCACATATGCGTCCATCCATGTAACTCCGTCGACAACAGCCACCGGCTGCATCTCTATGTTTATGAACTTGGCGATTCCGAGCTGGCTGAGCGCTGCATATGTCCGGTCGACGTCCTCGGCATCGTAAGGATGCCCCGGACGGATGTAGCACTTTTCTTCAAGCGCCTGTGGCTTCAGATAGCGGTCACGGCCATAGAGCACAGTTATGCCTTTGTAATCAACTGAGTCCACAGCATGGGTTCTGGCGAATTCACCACCGAGTTTGGGGTCGTAGTTGGTAACGAAAACAACACGGCGTATGTCGTATCGCCGATGGTCGGCTTCGGTATCTTCCGCCGGACTTCCTGCCATTTTCGGATGATGTAGCTGCAGTGTGAGGTCTATGGCCTTTGAGTCGGCTGCGGTGTCGGCAAGAAATTTTATATAGTCTTTATTGAAATCGTAATATCCGTTGTTGCGCAGTTCTTCTGTTATGCCGGCTCTAAGTTCGTCAAGTCTGTTGCGGTCGAAAATGCTGCCGGGGGATATGCTGAATTTTGAGCTGTCGGCCATGATCAGCCGTCTCACCGCAGTGTCAGGAATGTCATAGGCCATCGATGAAATGAAGTGCGGCCTGCCGGTATGTATCAGATACTTTATCCCAATGCGTTTGTTGCCGGTTTTGAATGTGTCGATATCCACCGATGCATCCATATACCCCCGGTTCACCATGGCCGTGCGCAGTTGCCGTCCAGAGGCTTCGGTAAGAACAGAGTCGAATATCACAGGCGCCTGACCTATGCGTCGAAGCCAGCGGTTGTACCATCTGGTGGAATCACTGCCAGAGAGACTATAGGCGGCAAGCTGCAGGCGGGCGAACCCGAGAACTTTATGGTTCGGGGACTGACGAAGAAAGTATTGCAGGTCATCAGTTGCTATTTCATCGGGAGAATCCACTGAAATTTCAACTTTGTCAAGAAGATATTGACCGTCTGGCACATGTTTTACCGAACTGCAGGCCCATAGCGAGATTGCAGTAGCCGCAGTAGCCAAAATATGAGTAGCCTTGAATTTCACCTTGCAAAGTTAGTGAAAAAAATCCACACTGCCATCAGTCGCCCGGTTCAAGTGCGTTGCGCACGAACTGCCGCAGATATGGTGCCGAGGCATTTTCGTCGGCGAGAATGTCGGACAGCGTTCTTGCAGCGCGGTCATACAAACAGTGTGTGTCGCTGTATTCGAGTATGCTTCTGGCCATGGCCACTGCGGCATTGTCCTGGGTGTCGGAATAGTAAAGCACTCTGCTGTACATCATTATTGCTGAAAAAGTGTATACACGCAGTTTCAGCACATATTCCGCTCCGGGGTCGAACCCTTCGAAGTCTTTTATCATTCGCTTGATTGCGGAAATCTTGAACTTGGCATAGCTTCCGCGTTTTGACCGGCTTACTTCCTTACGGATCATCTCTATATACTTATAGAGCAGTTTTTCACAATCGGGGTCAAGAAAGAATTCAAAGTACTCCCGGGCTTCCTTTCTTGCTGTATATACATTCAGCACTATGTCGATGAGCTGTTCGCGGGTCATGCCCTCAAGCTCTTTTTTTAAACGCGCTTTTGACATTTATTAGAGCGATTATTGGTTATCTGGTGTATCCGGAGGCGAACTCGTTCAGAGATGAATATACCGACAGGATTGCTGTGCTGTATCGGTTGTTCATGGCCCATCGACCGTTCAGGTCATGCCACCTGCGTGCGCATCCCCGGTTTACCATGTTGAAACGCGGGTCGACAAGCCGTTCGCCTTTCGGCAGGTCGTCATTACAGCAATAGGCATAAAGATGCTGTATGTGGGCGGTGACTCCCTCGGATACAGATGCGAAAGCCGCACCGCGACGGCCTTTGGCCGTTACTCCAAGTCCGCAGTAATTATGGCAGTCGGCGGTCACAGCAGTGCCTCCGCCGTATTTGAACCATCCGGTTTCCACTATGGCCTGACAGAGAGCCACATCGGCGCGTATTCCGTAGCGATGGCCGACTTCTATGAAAGCCTGTGCGATTTCCGAATCGAAATCAGGATTGTAGCGGCGCACGAATTCAGTGATAATATCGGCTCCGACAGCGGAATTGCCCATTATGCTCAATGAAGCGAACGGACGCAGTGATTCAGGCGCAACATCGCGGATATACTCGTCGTATGCCATGTCGATGGCTTCTTCAAGGCTCATCTCCTTCACATCATCTCCGGCTACAACGTAAAGAGGTATAAAAAGCAGCAGCAGGCTTACAAGCCACTTACTTTTCCCGGATTTTTTGAGACAAAATCTTTCCATGACTTGCATGAGCTTGTTTTTACCGGTTTGTTTGATTCGTAATAATGGCATAACGCGGCAGCAAGAGCGTCTGTGGCATCGAGTTTCGGCAACAGATTTTCCTTAGGAATATCAAGCATTCTGCGCACCATCTCGCAAACCTGTTCTTTAGACGCGGCTCCATTGCCGGTTATAGCCTGTTTTATTTTTCGAGGCTCATATTCACATATCGGAACATCTCTGCTCAGGGCTGCGGCTATGGCCACACCCTGGGCACGTCCGAGTTTGAGCATCGACTGGACGTTCTTTCCGAAAAACGGAGCTTCAATAGCCATTTCATCCGGCAGATATTGCTCCACCAGACCGAGAACCCGCTCGTAAATCCGGTTAAGACGCATGTAATGATTTTCGAATTTATTCAATTCAATCAAGCCCATCGCCACCATACAGGTGCGTTTACCTTTTATGCCGATAATGCCGTATCCCATTATATTTGTACCCGGGTCGATGCCTATTATTATGCGGTCGTATTCGCGCAGCGGCGTGTCGCTGCCGACTGCGGTGTTTCCGGACTTTTCCATCATCGCACCCGTATCATG
>JAIDBM010000207.1 GCA_029056365.1 Muribaculaceae bacterium
GTGCGGTTCCTTGAGAGTGCAAAGGTGCCCGAAAGTCCACGTCACCTTGTAGTCGCCTCCTTCATAGTAGCCGTCGCGTTTCACATCGGCCCCTATGATGGCTGCGATATCCTTGGCCACACTTGGTTTCTCGGTAATACAGAGTTTCATTCGCAATCGGGTTGTTTGGCTTCGTTCCAGAGCTGGTCCATTTCCTGAAGAGACATGTCGGAAAGCCTGCGGCCCATTTCACCTGCACGTGTCTCGATATGATTGAAACGATGTATGAACTTGCGGTTCGTACGCTCGAGCGCGTTCTCAGGGTTGATGCCATAAAGACGCGCGGCATTCACAATGCTGAAAAGCAGATCGCCGAACTCCGCCTCGATTTTGTCCTTGTCGCCTGCCGCAATGGCCTCGTCGACCTCGGCACGCTCTTCGGCCACCTTGTCCCAGACCTGTTCGGGCTGTTCCCAGTCGAAGCCTATATTGGAGGCTTTTTCCTGCACACGGTAGGCCTTTATAAGCGCGGGCAGCGATGTCGGAACTCCGGCCAGCACCGTACGGTTGCCCCCCTTTTCCTTAAGCTTTATTTTCTCCCAGTTCTGTTCCACATCGTGGCATGTGTTCACCTCCACGGTGCCGAACACATGCGGATGACGGAAAACAAGCTTGTTATTCAGTTTGTCGGCCACATCGGCAATATCGAACTGCCCCTTTTCATCGCCGATTTTCGAATAGAACAGTATGTGCAACAGCACATCGCCAAGTTCCTTGCTTATTTCTTCGGAGTCATCGTTGAGCAGCGCCTGGGCAAGCTCGTATACTTCCTCGATTGTGTTTGCACGAAGACTTTCGTTTGTCTGTTTCGCATCCCACGGACACTTTACCCGAAGAATGTCGAGTGTATCTATTACCCGGCCGATGGCCGCCAGTTTTTCGTCTCTTGTATGTGACATATGTTTTTTCAAATTTATAGGGACGCGCCTCAGGCGCGTCCCTATGTTAATCCGTTAAAGGCCTATGGGTTTGTCCGGCCTGTTATTTCGAAGCCTGATATTTTTCGGCGCCCTGGTTCAGCCAGTCGACAAAAGCATCGACGTTCTCGTCATAGACTCTTGCCGGCATCAGCGGCGCACCCTTGTTGTCGAGAATAACATAATAGGGTTGTGAGCTTATACCGAACTTGTTGCGCTGCAGATAGCTCCATTTCTCGCCTACGGTCTCGATAAGTGTCTGTCCGCCGTTTTCCTCAACTTCATAGGGGGTAGCCAGCGGAGCCTTGTCGTCGACCATGAGCTTTATCAGCACGTATCCGTTTTCAACAATGTCGCGTACATCGGAGGTATCGAACACTGCGCCTTCCATCTTGCGGCAGTTCACACATGCGAAACCCGAGAAGTCGACAAGCACGGGCAAGTTGTTGTCCTGTGCGTATTTCATGCCTTCGTCATAGTCGTCGAACTCACGGAATGTTCCGCCATAGAGGTTGAAGTCCTGGGTTGTCAGCGGCGGCGCGAAAGCACTGATGCTCTTCAGAGGCGCGCCCCACAGGCCGGGCACAAGATACATGGCGAACGACAGGGAAATCACGGCCAGGAAGAAGCTCAACACGCCGGTATGCTGCGAGGGAGAATCGTGGCTGAAGCGGAGTTTGCCAAGCAGATACATGCCCAGAAGAACGAACAGCACTATCCATATGCTTATGAACACCTCACGGTCGAGAATATGCCAGCCGTAAGCAAGGTCGGCCACGGAAAGGAATTTCAGCGAAAGGATAAGCTCCACGAAGCCGAGCACCACTTTCACGGAATTGAGCCATCCGCCCGACTTGGGCATTTCCTTGAGCAGCGAGGGGAAGAACGCGAACAGTGCGAATGGCAGTGCCAGACCAAGCGCGAAACCACCCATGCCGAGTGCCGGACCGAGCAGACTGCCCTGCGAGGCCGCCTCGACAAGCAGTGTGCCGATAATCGGACCTGTGCAGCTGAACGACACCAGCACAAGTGTGAACGCCATGAAGAATATGCTCAGCACACCGGTTGTGGCTTCGGCACGCGAATCCATTTTGTTGCTCCACTTCGAAGGAAGCTTGATGTCGAACGCGCCGAAGAACGAAATGGCAAACACCACCAGCAAGGCAAAGAATATGAGGTTGAACACAGCCGATGTGGCTATGTCGTTGAGCTTGCTGGCGCCGAACAGCAGCGTTATGCCTATGCCGAGCACAAGATAGATAACTACTCTGCTTACGCCATAGGTGACAGAATCGGCTATCGATTTGCTGCGGCTACGTCCTTTTTTGAGGAAGAAGCTCATGGTCATCGGTATCATGG
>JAIDBM010000208.1 GCA_029056365.1 Muribaculaceae bacterium
CAGAATAACCTTGCTGACTGATTATGAATGTACTTGTAATAAACGGAAGCCCCTATACATAGTTGGTGGGGGCTACTCCGAAATGCTTTTTAAAACTCCGGGAGAAATGGCTGAGAGAAGAAAAACCGGTCAAATCGGAGATTTCTGAAAGGGTGTATCTGTGTTCCCGGATAAGCTCGGCAGCACGGTTGAGTTTGTAAGTCTTGAAGAAAACCGACGGCGGCTCCCCGGTAAGACCCTTCACCTTGTAGTAGAATTTGGTACGCGACATTCTGATGAGGCGCGAGATTTCGTTGACATCCAGTTCGCTGTTCGACAACTCCTTCTCCATCAGGCCGTATAGCTCCTGCAGGAAGGCGCTGTCCTTGGGCGAGATTATATCCGGTTCCACGTCGGTGACCGTAGTGCCGGCATTGATCATCCGCATGGCCTTCATTCGGTTGCTCAACATCGAGCCTATCTGCGACAGAAGCAGCGAGGGGTCGAACGGCTTTGTCAGATAGGCGTCCGCTTCCGCCTGGAGACCTTCCACCTGGTTTTCGACGGTGGCCTTTGCCGTGAGCAGTATCACGGGGATATGGCTGAAGCGGATGTCGTGCTTTACCGTTCGGCAAAGATCGTAACCGTCTTTGCCGGGCATCACCACATCGCTGATAATCAGCGATGGGACATTGTCGGCGAGCCACGAAAGCGCCGAATCGGCGTCGAAACGACTCACTACCCGGTAGTTAGCCGACAAGAGAGTGCGGAGATATTCGGCAACCTGAATATCGTCGTCGACTACCAGAACGAGGGGCAATGTACTTTTGTCGTCGTTGCCGACCTCTGTCGGTGAGACTGCGCCGGTGTCAGCGGCCAGCGGGAAGGCGTCGAGTTGCGAAGGCGATTCACGGTGGCGGTCAGCGGCATAAATGCTGCTGTCGGCAGGAAGGAGCAGGACGAACTCGGCGCCTTCGAAGTCGGGGGTGTCCACAGCGAACAATCTGCCGTGGTGGAGTGATGCCAGCGCTCTGGCGTAGTAGAGACCGATGCCGGAGCCGCAGTTGTAAGAGCCTGACTGCCGGCAGTTGTCGAGCTGATAGTAGCGTTCGAATATTTTTTCGAGTTTGTCGTACGGAATCCGGAATCCGCTGTTCCGTACGAAAATCTTGATGCAGTCACCGCAACGGCTGTCGTGTACGGTATCGAGACCAACGTTGATTGTGCCGCCCGGCGGAGTGAATTTCAGTGCGTTCGACAGCAGGTTGTTTATTATTTTGGCGAGTTTGTCGGCATCGGCGGTGACAAAACAGTTTTCTTCGATACCGGAAGTTTCGAACTTCAGTTCTTTGTTTCCGGCGTTCAGCGAGAAAATCTCAATGATCTGTCGGAGAAGAGCTGCGATGTCGATACGCTCTACTTCGAGTGGCAGCAGCCCGTTGTCAAGCTTGTTGAAGTCGAGCAGCTGATTTATGAGGTTGAGCATACGGTTGACATTGATTTTGGCAATGGACATCAGATGGCGGTTGTGTTCGCTGAGACTGGCATCGCTGCAGAGTTGCTTCACCGGACCGGCAATCATGGTAAGAGGAGTCCGGAACTCGTGCGATATATTGGCGAAGAAGCGCATGTTCATGTCGTTGATGTGCTTTTCGCGCTCCTTCTCGCGCCGTGCCCGTCTGACCGCCGCCCGCTCAGTCCGGATTCTCATCGCGGCCATGACGAGAATACCGCTGATTGCAGCGAACAAAATACAGTAGACTGCGATTGCCCACCAGGAGGTCCACCACGGGCCGTCGACAATCACCTTGAGTGAGATGTAGCTGTTTTCATCGCCTACGATGCCGACATGAAACATATAGGTGCCTGACGGAACGTTGGCATAATAAGCCTCGCGCGATGAAGATGACTCAATCCAGCGCTCATCGACTCCTTCAAGCATATAACGGTAGGTCACGCGCGGATTCTTGCAGAAGTCCACGGCCACAAACGATATGCCGAAACTGTTGTTGTCGTGGTCGAGATGCACGACCGGCGAGTATTTCAGATCACGGTCGATGATGCCGGAGCCGGGTCTTACAGCACGGTTATGGACAATGAGATTTTGGAACATTAAAGGCGCATAAATCTGTTTGCTCACGTTTTTCGGTGCGAAAGATGTGATGCCGTGGGTACCGCCGAAATACAGGTTGCCGGCGGAGTCCGAAGCCGACGAGCGGTCGTAGAACTGGTTACCGCCGATTCCGTCGCGGGCATAGAATTGCTCGAAGGAACTACTGTCCGGACAGTAGCGTATCAGACCGTTGAGCGTACTGACCCAGAGGCAGGAATCGTTGCCGTAGCGGATTGCCGAAATGTCCTGACCGTTGAAGTCGTTGATGGCTCTGACCGTCGAATCCGAGCTGTCGTAGTGCAGCATGCCGTTGGCGACGGTTCCAATCCAGAGGTCTCCGTTTTTGTCCGTGATCACATCGGTGGGAATGAACACGTTGTGTCTGAGCGAATTTTCGAAGGAGTCGCCCGATATGGGAAGTATGCTCACCTCCCTGGTGTCGATGTCGATGAGCGACAGCGGCTTGTTGAAAGCGGCCACAAGCATGTGTCTGTCGTCATAGGGCACGATGTCCGGAATAAAGGTGAATTCAGGATGAAAGACCTGCAGAGGCCGGAACTCGCCGGCATCCTTTGGCAGATATGCCACGAAATGGCTGCCCGTTCCAAGCCAGATGGTGCCGTTGGCATCCTCGGCAATGGACATGGCTCCCCAGACTTCATATCTGTCGGCGATGCCGAAGCGTCCGCTGTCGAAAGTGCATTTCAGTATCTCGCCGTTGGTGAGGGTAATCCAGACGAATCCCCCGGAGTCGACAAATATAGTCTTTATATATTCATCGTATCCCACCTTGCCTTTTGTGAGCTGTTCGATGCCTATGTGCAGGGCCTCGCTGTCGGCATCCCGGAGGATGAATATTCCGTCGTTGCGTGTGGCCATCCACAGATTTCCTTGCTTGTCGACGCTGGTCGACACTACCGATTTGTTGCGCACGGCTGTGCTTGCGGCCTTGTTGTGGTTGAAGCGGTCGGTGTAGTGATAATGGACGTCAATCCCCTGGTCGTGACCGCCAAACCAGATGTTCCCGTTTGAGTCGGTGAACATGGTCTTGATTTTGAAATCAGGCACATTGATGGGGAACCCGCTGTCGTACTGGCTCATTACCGTGTCGGCGCAGCTGTCATAGAAAAACATTCCATCGTTAGATGTAAGCAGCAGGAGCCCGTCTTTTCCATAGGGATGCACGATTTCCATTGCCGCGTCCGACAGGACGGGGTGCTCCGCTATGGCACGGGGCAGGGCTGTGAAGGACGCCGTCCGGGTGTCGAAGCGGCGCAGGCGGTCGCCAGTGAGCCATAACTCATTGTCGGCCACATAGAAGGAATTACGTACGTTCATTCCGGCAGGGATTGAGTCGCGTAGCGAGTTGGATGCGAAGTCGTAACGCCGGATTGCGTTCTCGCCGACAATCCACAGCCTGTTTTCGGCGTCGCGGTGTATTCGCATGAAGAAGTAAGCGCCCGGGCACATGTCGTCGAGTAGTTTGGTGGCCTTGCAGTCGCCCGGACGATACTGCATCAGCATGCTGTTGGCACGCATGATTAGCGACGAGTCCGCCATTTCTATCATATCAGCGAGCATATATCGTCCGCCGAGGTCGACGGTCTCGAAATTATCGCGGTCGGTGTATCGTACCAGCCCTTTCACGGTGCCGATATATAGAGTGCTGTCGGACGCGACGAGCAAGGAGCGTATCTGATTGTCGCTGATGCTTGAAGAATCGCAGGCGGCGAAATACTGGAAGAAATCGCGGGAGTTATATCTGTTCAGTCCGCGGAAAGTGCCAATCCAGATTTGTCCGTCGGCATCCTCGGCGAAAGAATACACGAACTGATTGGAGATTACGTCGGCGCGTACCGGTCCAGCCGTATTGTCCGGGCCGTCGGCGGTGCTCCGGCAGCTTGCTGCCAGAAGGAGCATGACAAGAAGAACTGGATAAAGAATAAACTGCATAAAATAGGACTGCAAGGGCTTGTTATTGCTGATGCAAATTTATGATTTTTTTGCAGAAAATCCGACAAGAAACAGGGTGATTTTAAGCGAGATGAACAAATTGTGAAACATTTGAACAAATATACAAGCGGCATTGGCGGAAAAAACAAACAAATAAAAAGTGTTGTCAAAAGCTATTGTTGAATGCGGCGTAACTTTGCGGATGTTAAAAACACCAAAATACCATGAAAAAATTAATACTCTCAGCAATGCTCGTCGCATCGGCGTTATGTGCGTCGGCGGCAGAGCCACGCAGTGAAATCTCCACTGCGACTGCGGTTACCACAGTCACACAAGGTGACATCGCAGGTTACACCGAAAACGGTATCAACATATATAAAGGTATACCCTATGC
>JAIDBM010000209.1 GCA_029056365.1 Muribaculaceae bacterium
GTGGCTTTACAGTATCCTATAACATCCGGGCCTGGCTTCAATGCCATGATCGATGTGCTCCTGATGAAAAAATATTCATGGGGGCCTGATGGAGGTGTGCCTACCATCGAAGAAATACCCGCCGAAGAAATGGAGCGTGCGAACGAACTTCACAAAGCACTTGTGGAAGCTGCCGCTGAAAACGATGAAAGCCTCATGGAAAAATTCTTTGAGGAAGAACATCTTACTGAAGATGAAATGAGAATGGGTATTCGCAAAGGCCTTATCGATCGCTCGATTTACCCGGTGTTCTGTGTAAGTGCGGCAAAGGATATGGGTGTACGCCGAATGATGGAGTTCCTTGGCAACGTGGTGCCGTTCGTCAGCGATATGCCGGCGCCTGTCGATACTCAGGGCAACGAAGTCAAGCCGGATCCGGACGGCCCGTTGAGTGTGTTCATGTTCAAAACCACTGTTGAGCCTCATATCGGAGAAGTAAGCTACTTCAAAGTAATGTCCGGCACACTGAAAGCCGGAGCTGATCTCGACAACATAACACGTGGCGGAAAAGAACGTCTTGCTCAGATATATTGTGTATGCGGCCAGATAAAGACTCAGGTCGATGCCCTTGAAGCCGGCGATATCGGTGCGACTGTCAAGCTGAAAGACGTGCGTACAGGCAACACTCTCGATGAAAAAGGATGTGAAATAGAATTCGATTTCATAAAATATCCGGCTCCCAAATACCAGCGTGCTGTACGTCCGGTTACTGAAAGCGATGCGGAAAAACTCAACTCTATTCTTACCCGTATGCATGAGGAGGACCCGACTTGGGTTATAGAACAGTCCAAAGAACTTAAGCAGACTATCTTGAGCGGTCAGGGCGAATTCCATCTGCGTACACTTAAATGGAGAGTTGAAAACAACGACAAGCTCCCTATTCTTTTCGAAGAACCCAAGATTCCTTATCGCGAAACCATCACAAAAGCCTCTCGCGCCGATTACCGTCATAAAAAACAATCTGGCGGTGCAGGACAGTTCGGCGAAGTTCATCTGATAGTGGAACCGTATACCGAAGGTATGCCGGCTCCCGACAGCTTCCGTTTCGGCAATCAGGAATTCAAAATGAGTGTCCGGGATACTCAGGAAATTCCACTTGCATGGGGTGGCAAACTTGTGGTTTGCAACTGTATCGTAGGCGGAGCAATCGATGCCCGATTTATACCGGCGATAGTAAAAGGTCTGATGGACCGTATGGAACAAGGACCACTGACCGGCTCTTACGCCCGTGACGTCAGAGTATGCATCTACGATGGAAAAATGCATCCGGTTGACTCGAATGAAATCTCCTTCCGTCTGGCCGGACGCAATGCATTCAGCGAGGCTTTCCGTAATGCCAATCCAAAAGTTCTTGAACCCGTCTATGATGTAGAGGTTCTCGTACCTGGCGATGTGATGGGCGATGTGATGAGCGATCTTCAGGGACGTCGGGCCATTATAATGGGAATGTCAAGCGAGAATGGCTTTGAAAAAATCAGCGCCAAGGTTCCTCTGAAAGAAATGTCGAGCTACTCTACCGCGCTCAGTTCTATTACCGGAGGCCGCTCGTCATTCACTATGACGTTTGCGTCCTATGAGCTTGTGCCTGGCGATGTACAGGACAAACTCCTTAAGGAATATGCAGAGAAAAATGCCGATGAATAATCAGGTGTATAAAGCATAAAAAGCGGGGCCAGTTCATATCGGCCCCGCTTTTTATGCTTTATGCGTATCCCCTATTCTATCATTTTAAGGAATTCGTCTTCACTTATTACAGGCACACCGAGATTTCGGGCTTTCTCAAGTTTCGCCGGACCCATGTTCTCTCCGGCCAGTACAAAATCGGTTTTCTTCGAAATCGACCCACTGTTTTTCCCGCCGTTGCGCTCGATAATATCTTTGTATTGGTCTCTGCTGTAATGGGAGAACACCCCGCTGATGACAATTGTCTTGCCTGTAAGTTTGTCGCTTTTATCAGTTTCCTCAACTTCAGGCAGTTCAAGCCGGACACCAGCTGTTCGCAGACGGTCGATGACTGCGATGTTGCTTTCGGTGGAGAAAAACTCAAGAATGCTGTCGGCTATGCGTGGCCCCACATCCTCGATGCTCTCCAGGTCGATACGGCTTAGCGACATAAGCCAATCAATCGATCGTACGTTCCTGGCTATTTTTTTAGCAGTAGTCTCTCCTACATAAGGAATTGATAGTGCGAACAATACCCTGTCGAAGGGAACCTGCAGGCTTTGGGCGATTCCATCAATGACCCGTTCGGCACTTCTGCGGCCAAAGCCTTCGATGTTTTCAAGGTCATCTGCCTTCAGATCATATAAATCGGCGATATTCCGTACAAGTCCTTTGTCGTAAAGCACTTTTGCGGTTTCAGCGCCAATCCCGTCTATATCCATCATCCGACGCCCTACAAAGTGCTCGATGCGTCCTATTATCTGAGGCGGACAATGATATTTGTCGGGGCATACCCAGGCAGCTTCACCTTCTATGCGTACCAGTCTGGCTCCACATGCCGGACAGTGAGTTATAAACCTTACCGGTTTTGCTCCGTCGGTACGTTTGTCGGTATCCACACCTGTGATTTTGGGAATGATTTCGCCTCCCTTTTCCACATAAAGCATGTCATGCTCATGTATACCGAGTGTATGGATAATATCTTCGTTATGCAGCGATGCCCGTTTTACAATGGTGCCCGAGAGCAACACTGGTTCAAGGTTGGCCACAGGTGTTATTATACCCATTCGGCCGACATCGAATGATACAAACCGCAAACGGGTCAGTGCTCTCTCTGCCTGAAATTTATAGGCAATGGCCCAGCGTGGCGATTTGGCACGGAAACCCAGATTGAGCTGCTGTCGCAAAGAATTGACTTTGAATACCAGACCGTCTGTCGCTACCGGAAGCTCCTTCCTGGCGACATCCCATTTTCTGATGTATGAGTCGATTTCATCAATATTATGCAGAAGAGCCATGGAGTCCGACACTTTGAATCCCCAGCTACGGGCAGCTTCCATATTCTCATAGTGAGTGTCGAATGGCAGATTGTCGCCCAGAAGATAGTAAAGATATGCATCAAGTCCGCGGCGTGATACTTCTGCCGAATTCTGAAGTTTCAATGTTCCGGCAGCCGCGTTTCGCGGATTCGCGAACAGCGGTTCCTCATTGAACGCCCGTTCTTCATTAAGGCGTTCGAACGCTTTCCACGGAAGTACAATCTCACCCCGTATTTCAAAAAAATCAGGCCATCCGCTTCCAGATAGTTGAAGCGGAATACTTCGTATAGTCATTACATTGTCGGTGACAACATCGCCTTTTTCGCCATCGCCACGTGTCACGGCCCGTACCAGGCGCCCATGCTCGTATATAAGCGAAATACCGGTGCCGTCGAATTTCATCTCTCCGACGATTTCCGTCTTCTGGCCTGCCAGCGCATCATCAACACGGCAAACCCATGAATCCACTTCTTCAACCGAATAGGTGTTCGAAAGCGACAACATAGGATAAATGTGTTCGGCCTGTGTAAAACCTTTGGTTATGTCGCTGCCTACACGACGGGTGGGCGAATATGGGTCGTCGAACTCCGGATAATCGTGTTCAAGTGCCTCAAGCCTATGCATCATCATGTCATATTCCTGATCGCTTATTTCCGGATTATTCTCTACATAATAGCGGTGGTTGTGCCGGTTCAATTCGGTTCTGAGCCGTATTATTTCTCTTTCAACATCACTCATGATTCTCTACGGTCAAGTCGTACTACATTCTCTACATGCTGTGTGTGCGGGAACATATCCACCGGCTGAACAGCAGAAACTTTATATTTGCTGTCAAGCAGGGCCAGGTCTCTGGCCTGTGTGGCCGGATTGCAGCTGACATATACTATCCGGAGCGGTTCAGCTCGCATTATCACATCCACCACATCGCTGTGCATGCCTGCTCGCGGCGGGTCAACAATCATGACATCCGGTTTGCCGTGGCTGGCTATAAATTCATCGGTCAGCACATCCTTCATGTCGCCGGCATAAAAAAGAGTGTTGTCTATACCATTGACCTGTGAGTTTATCCTGGCATCGGCTATTGCCTCGGGAACATATTCTATTCCTATTACTTTACGGGCCTGACGGCTCACGAAGTTGGCGATGGTTCCGGTTCCGGTATATAAGTCGTATACGAGTTCATTTCCTGAAAGCGCCGCGAAATCGCGGGTTACTTTATAGAGTTCGTATGCCTGCAGCGAATTGGTCTGGTAGAACGATTTCGCACCGATTCTGAAACGCAGTCCCTCCATTTCTTCTTCAATAAACTCGCAGCCCGAATGAAGCAGAATTTCCTGGTCGCCGATTGTATCGTTGACTTTGGTATTGATTACATACAGCAGAGAGGTAATTTCAGGGAATGCGGCGCGGACAGCATCGAGAAGATTCTTTATTCTTGCCCGGTCGTCAGCCCCGAATACCATCACTGCCATTATCTGCCCGGTCGATGCTATTCGAACCATAAGCGTACGCAACAATCCTTCCTGCGCCCTGAGGTCATAGAACGGATAGCCGTGCTCTTTTCCGTATTGGCGGATAAACAGTCTGAGCCGGTTTGAAAAATCATCCTGAAGCATACAGCGGTTTATGTCAAGCACTTTGTCGAATGCCCCGGGGATATGGAAACCCACGGCATCGCGGTCTGGAAATTCCTGGCCCGACGCGAGTTGCTCCTCTGTCAGCCAGCACCGGTTCGAGAATGTATATTCCATTTTGTTACGGTAGCATTCTGTATGCGCCGAACCGAGAATCGGACTTATCTCCGGCAACTCTACTTTTGCTATCCGGACCAGAGCGTCCTCAACTTGCTGCTGTTTGCATTTCAGCTGAAAATCATATGGCAGATGTTGCCAGCGACAGCCGCCGCACACAGTGAAATGTTCACAGACAGGAGCGATTCGTATCGGCCCGGCGCTTACAAGACGCGATATGGTTCCTTCTGCATAGGACTTCTTTTTCTTTCTCAATCGGATATCCACCACATCGCCCGGAGCTGCAAACGGTACAAAAACCACCATTCCGTCTACTTTGGCTATGGCATTGCCTTCGGCTGCGACATCACATATTGTAACCCCTTCAAGTGTGGGGAGCTGTTTTCGTTTTCTCGACATAGTTCATGTATGTTTTATCTGCAAATTTACAAAAATTCCTAAATTCTACAAAACCGACTTTGACACATACACTGCAACCGGGAAATATTTCATACCTTTGTAAGTTGTAACAATCTCAATTTCGATGCAGAATCAGAATATAACTATAAAAGGGGCACGGGTCAACAATCTCAAAAATGTGGATGTTGATTTTCCCCGCAATCAATTCATTGTCATTACAGGGTTGTCGGGCAGCGGAAAATCATCGCTGGCCTTCGATACACTGTATGCCGAAGGACGCAGGCGATATGTTGAAAGCCTTTCCGCATACGCACGGCAGTTCCTTGGAAAAATACAAAAGCCGGAATGCGACAGTATCAAAGGGCTTCCTCCGGCAATTGCCATCGAGCAAAAAGTAACAACCCGCAATCCGCGTTCTACAGTAGGTACATCAACTGAAATATATGACTATATGAGGATGCTGTTCGGACGCATCGGCAAGACTTATTCGCCTGTTACCGGGAAAATGGTTAAACGGCATAACGAAGATGATGTACTGGCGGTCGCGGCTTCATATCCTATTGGATCGCGTGTGGCCGTGGCAGCTCCGATTTCTTTTCCGGAAGATAGAAATTTCATGCAACAGATCGAGATTTTCCGGCAAGAGGGATATTCAAGGCTTATTGACAAGTCCGGTCGGTTTGTCACGTTTCAGGATCTCGACTCGATACCGTCGGAGGAATTGAATGCTGATAATTTCGAACTGCTCGTCGACCGTCTCGCTACAGCTGAAACAGGCGATGAACTGTCTCGGCTGGCAGAGTCGGCGGAAACAGCATTCTTCGAAGGCCACGACAGATGTGTGCTTTATGTATGGCGTGAGGATAATGGAATCGACAGGCATGAATTTTCCCGAAGTTTCGAAGCCGACGGCATTCGTTTCATGGAACCGTCGGAACAGATGTTCAACTATAATAATCCATTCGGGGCCTGCCAGACATGCGAGGGCTTCGGACACACCCTGGGCATTGATTCACGTCTGGTTGTGCCGGATACATCTTTATCGGTATACTCCGATGCGGTCATGCCATGGCGGTCTGCATCGATGAAAGTCTTTAAAGCCAAATTCATAAACTATGCCGCAGCACACGATTTCCCCATACATAAGCCATATGACGAACTTACCGATGACCAGATAGCATTGTTGTGGCACGGCGATGGAAATGGTTCTCCATGTATCGACAGTTTCTTCTGTTGGGTTGAATCCCAGAGGCATCAGATACAGTACCGTGCCTTGTATGCCCGTTACCGGGGGCGTACAGTATGTCCCGATTGCCATGGCGGCAGACTGCGTAAGGAGGCTACTTATGTAAAGGTCGGCGGCTATACTATTATGGATCTTGTAAAGATGCCGGTAAACCGGTTGTCCGATGCGCTGAACTCCATTACTCTTGACGAGCAGGATTCGCTCATAGCCGAACGTCTCCTTAAAGAAATAAACAGCAGGCTGGATTTTCTTAAACAGGTCGGCCTCGGATACCTTACTCTCGACAGACTCAGCAGCACCTTGTCCGGTGGCGAAAGCCAGCGTATAAATCTGGCTACTTCGCTCGGAAGCAGTCTGGTGGGCTCACTATATATCCTTGACGAGCCTTCAATCGGTCTGCACCCTCGCGACACCGACCGGCTGATCAGCGTGCTGCGCAGTCTGCAGCGTATGGGAAACACTGTTGTGGTAGTGGAACATGACGAGGAAATAATGCGGGCAAGCGACCGTATTATTGACGTGGGCCCGGATGCCGGACGTCTTGGTGGTGAAATAGTCTATCAAGGCCCTGTTGATGGCATCGACCATGCGCAAAGATCTTATACAATGCGGTATCTTAAAGGCATCGATAAAATAGAGATTCCTTCAAGCCGGAGAGCCCCGTCGGGCTACATTGAAATAAAAGGTGCATGCGAGCATAACCTCAAGAACATTGATGTACGTTTCCCCCTTGGAGTAATGACCGCCGTCACGGGTGTGAGCGGCAGCGGTAAATCCACATTGGTGCGTGACATCCTCTACCGTTCATTGCTCAGGCATATGGGTGAAGCCGGAGATGCTCCCGGAAGGCATAGGTCGCTTGGTGGTGATTTGCAGAAAATCGCACGGGTGGAATTTGTCGACCAGAATCCTATCGGACGCTCCACACGGTCAAACCCGGCAACATATCTGAAAGCCTATGACGAAATAAGAAACCTGTTTGCCGAACAGCAGGCTGCACGTCAGATGGGATTTACTCCAGGGTATTTCTCCTTCAATACCGAAGGCGGCAGGTGTGAGGAGTGCAAGGGAGAGGGGCATATCACCATAGAAATGCAGTTTATGGCCGACATAACGGTTCCATGTGAGTCGTGCCATGGAAAACGCTTCAAACCCGATGTGCTTGAAGTGTGTTACCGTGGTAAAAACATATCGGATATTCTTGATATGACTGTTGCTGAAGCCATTGAGTTTTTTTCGGAGCAGAAAGCTGCAACAGAGAACCGTATCGTAAGGCGTCTCCAGCCTCTTGCCGATGTAGGCCTCGGATATATAAAACTCGGACAGTCATCGGCAACTCTCTCAGGTGGGGAAAACCAGAGGGTGAAACTCGCCTACTATCTTTCGCTGGAGACATCGGAACCCACTTTGTTCATCTTTGATGAACCTACAACCGGCTTGCATTTCCATGACATACGCCTTCTCCTTGACAGTTTTGACCGCATGTTGCGAAAAGGTCATACAATAATTGTGATTGAACATAACACCGATGTCATAAAATGTGCCGACCATGTAATTGACATTGGTCCTGAGGGCGGTGAGGCCGGAGGATGTCTGGTTGCGTACGGCACACCCGAAGACATCAAGGCCTGTAAAGAAAGCTATACAGGCAAATACCTGTAACAATCAAACGGGTATGCGTTGACAGACTACGCATACCCGTTTGATTGTAGAATTGCAGATGTCGGATAATTACCACATTGGAGTGAATCCGTCCGATTTTTTAAGTCGTTTGTTCACATTGCCGTAATAGCCGCTGTGATCCGATGTGTCAAGTTTAAGGATAGGGGCACCCGGTTTAAGCAGCAGTTCGTTCATGTCGATATAAAAATCGCCCATGCTGTCGGTAAACTTAAAATAGTATTTATGACCCTTCGAATCTGATATGCTGCGCCACTGGGTTGAGGACACATTGGGTGAACCCGGCAGTTCATAACCGAGTGGAACTGCCACATTGGCCATTACCGACGACAGTTCTGCCCAGGCGATATCGCTGTCAACATTTTTCGGCACGTGGTTTATAAAGAAATCAGCACGTACAAATCTGTCCGGACTCGTTACTGTTCCAGGCAGCATGTGTGTGCCGCCGATATTTGTCCAATATTTGTGAATGGCCTTCATATCATAGTAGTTGGGGTCGTTTGTCAGCACGGTCAGCTCCCTGCCACGATATGTATTGAGATGACCGTCGACAAATTCCATCAGAAGGGTTTCCCCGGTCTGGTCTGTAAGTCCGAAATGCAGCAGTGACACTGTGCCGCCGTCGAAAGTCTGTCCGGCAATGGCAAATTCATTTTTATCGAGCCATTCGGCAACTTCATTCACTGTGGCGAAATTATCAAGGAAATACGATACAATCATGGAAAGACTCACCACCGGAATCTGTTCGCCTTTTTCGGCCTGACGGTACACCGCAGTCTTGCAGAACAGGCTGTTCATTACAAGTCCGCGGTCATTCATGCCTTCGGTCACTCCACCATCGTAACCCACAGCCAATACAGAGCCGTAGCGCGAGGTCCAGCGTAACATTGGCCCTTCCGGCATTGACTGCTTGCTTATACCTGCCGGATATACATACAAATTGGTCGGAATCGGAGTACGCCAGTCGAGCGTGCGTCCTACCATCACTACTTCGTCTTTTGCAGTGCTGTCGCTGAGGAATACAACACGCGAACAAGCCTCGGCTTCATTTATCCCTGCAGCCGTGATAGCCGCAGCGGCCAGAATAGGAAATATTTTCATAACAGATGAAGTTTAAATAAGTTATGTAGATATAACCTGTCACGGGGCACAAGTGTTCAATCTGCCGACAGCTGTTCGGCAAGGAAAATCGATGTCGGACTGTTTCCGGCGGCTATCTCCTCGGGCGTACCTGTCGCTATAATCATCCCTCCGCTCTCACCACCGCCGGGTCCCATGTCTATAACATGGTCGGCAGCGGCGATCATATCGAGATTATGTTCTATCACAAGTACCGTGTTGCCTTTGTCGACAAGACGGTTGACAATCTTCAGCAAGGTGTTCACATCTTCGAAATGAAGTCCGGTTGTAGGCTCGTCAAGAATGAAAAGTGTTTTGCCTGTATCACGGCGGGCAAGTTCCGTGGCGAGTTTCACGCGTTGGTTTTCGCCTCCGGAAAGAGTGCTCGACGGTTGTCCAAGCTTTATGTATCCAAGACCGATTTCCTGAAGAACCTTCAGTTTCTTCAGTATCGAAGGAACCGATGAAAAAAACTCCACAGCCTGATTTATAGTCATGTCGAGCACATCGGCAATCGATTTGCCCTTGAATCGGACTTCAAGGGTTTCGCGGTTGTACCGCTTGCCGCCGCACACTTCGCAGGGAACAAGCACATCCGGCAGAAAATTCATCTCTATGGTCTTGTATCCGTTTCCGGAGCATGCCTCACATCGGCCTCCTGATACATTGAACGAAAATCGTCCCGGCTTATAGCCACGTATTTTTGCTTCAGGCAGATTTACGTACAACGACCGGATGTCTGAGAAAACACCGGTATACGTGGCCGGATTCGACCTGGGAGTTCGACCGAGTGGCGACTGGTCTACAGTAACCACTTTGGCGATGAATTCTATTCCTTCAATAGTTGAATATGGCAAAGGCTGCTGTTGCGACCTATAGAACCGCTGACTCAGTAC